>DATGEL010000047.1 GCA_035310145.1 Dehalococcoidia bacterium | reverse complement strand
TTCAAGGACCAGCGGGTGCGCCAGGCGGCCTCGCTGGCGATCGACCGCCAGGGGATCATCGACGCGATCTACAACGGCCGGGGCGTGTTCGTCAACGTCGTGCCGCCGGGGCTGGGCAAGTGGTCGCTGGACCCGCTGGGCAAGGAGATCGGTGAGCCGGGCAAGTGGTTCAAGCACGACCCGCAGCAGGCGAAGCAGCTGCTGACGGCGGCGGGGGCGCTGGGCACGGAGTTCAAGTTCTACTACCCCAACAACGCCTACGGCGACACGTTCAACGCCTACGCCGAGGCGGCGCGCGGTATGCTCTCCGATGCCGGTTTCAAGGTTCAGCCCGTCACCGTGGATTACCTGAAGGACTGGATCAACAACGGCCAGGGCTACTTCAACAAGGGCGTGCCGGCAAACGGCATCGGCCACGCGTTGCAGACGCCGTTCACCGATCCGGACGACTTCCTCACCGGCATGCTCACCAAGGGCGGGAATCGAAATCACTCCCTGGTGGACGATCCGGAGCTCGCTCAGATCATCCAGAAGCAGCAGGTGGAGCTGGACCCGGACAAGCGGCTGCAGATCGTCTACGACGCGCAGCGCATGGCGGACGACAAGATGTACATCGTGCCGCTGCACTATACCAAGGCGTACACGTTCTTCCAGCCGTGGGTGGTGAACCCCTGGGTGGCAGACGACTACGACTTCGGCACCGAGACCGTGGCCTACATGTCGATCAACAAGTAGGCGCGGCTTCCTTCTGCGGTTCATGGGCACGAGCCGGGGCGTCGCGAGATGCCCCGGCTCGTCTTCTCTATGGCAGGCGGAGACGGCCGATCCACGTGGAAGGTAGTCCGGCAGTCTGCCGAAACGTACAATTGAGCGGAGAAGGCTGGTGAGATGATGCACGCTGAGGCAGACAACCTGGACGACAACATCCCCACGTCGGACGCCGTCCTCGTCTCAACGGCGGACGCCCGCAACCAGTTCGGCGACCTGATCAACCGCGTCGCCTACGGCCGCGAGCACATCGTGCTCACCCGCCGCGGCAAGGAACTCGTGGCGATCATCCCGGTGGAAGAGCTGCGTTGGATGGAGGAGTTCGAGAACCGCCGCGACCTCGAACTGATCGACCGCATACTCGCCGACCCGCAGCGGGAGCCGCCCATCTCGCTCGAAGAGCTGGAGGCCGAGCTAGCCGCCGAGCGAGCCGCCGAGCAGGCTGCGGCGCGGACCAGGGAGTGAAGTACCGAGTCGAGATTGACCCCCACGCGAGGCGGACCTTTCGCCGGCTCCCGCCGCAGACGCAAGACCGCATTCTCCGAGGGCTCAATGAATTGAAGGAGGATCCGCGTCCTCATGGCGTGGTCAAGCTGACGGATCGTCGCGGCGCGTACCGAATTCGCGTCGGGGACTATCGCGTCGTCTACGAGATTCATGACCGCGTGCTGCTGGTGCTCGTGATCGAGATCGACCATCGCCGCGACGTGTACCGCTGAGCACGGAACGGCGCAGCCGTACAATGGCCGGACAAGGGGGCCGCAAATGGACGAGCAACAGACCGACCGCGAAGAGGAACGGCAGCTCGGCACCGAGTCGATGAGCATCGACGAGTTGCGCGGCCAGCTCGACGCCGTGATCGACCGCGTCGTGCGGGACTGGGAGCGCGTGGTGCTGACGCGTTGCGGCGAGCAACTGGTCGCGATCATCCCGGCCGAGGAGCTGCGCTGGATCGAGGAGTTCGAGGACCGCCGCGAGGCCGAGATGGCGGCCGAAGCGCGCGAGGAGGCGAAGGGCCAGCCGACGATTCCGTGGGAGCAGATTAAGGAAGAGTTGGGGCTCTGACTGCAGATGCCCTATATCATCGAGTTCTCCGCGAGAGCACGGCGCCAGTTCGCGGCGCTACCCCGTCGGACTCAGCAGCGTCTTCAGCCTCATATCGACGCGCTTGCGGAGAATTCGCGGCCGGTCGGTGTCAAGAAGATGGCCGGCGGCGAGAGCGAGTACCGGATTCGGGTCGGCAGCTATCGCGTGGTTTATGAGATTCGTGATCGTGTGCTTATCGTCTACGTCGTCGCTGTCGGAGATCGGCGCGACGTCTATCGCGGGCCACGCTGAAGTAGCAGCAGAACGCTCGCCCCTCCGGTCCGAGGGACGGGCGCTTTGCTTTGTACCGAAGAGCCGAGCGCTCAGGCCAGGGCTGCGGCGGGCTGCTTTGCCAGGAAGCCGCTGAGCGCCTCGATCACCGGTGCCGTCTGCTCCAGCGTCACCAGGTGCGAGGCGTTGTCGATCAGCGTGACCTGCGCCTCCGGAATCAGCCGCTTGAACTCGTCGGCGTAGACCGGCGGGATGAGCTTGTCCTGCTTGCCCCAGATCAAGAGCGTCGGCGCCTTGATGCGGTAGGCGCGGTGCTTCAGGCCCTTGTCGGGGATCGGCCACAGGAACTTCGCCGCCGCCTGCATGTTCTGCACGCGCGCGATCGTCATTTCCATCAGCGCGTCGATGTCGGAAGGCGTCTGCTGCATCATCTTGCCCAGCGGCGAATCGACGTCCGCGACCACATGGCTGAGCAGTTCGGCCGGCGACATGGCGAAGATGTCGGGGATCGGCGTCTCCTCCAGCCAGAGGCCGGCCGGCGCGATCAGCCCGAGGCGGCGCACGCGGCTCTGGTCCGTCGCTGCCAGCTCGGCCGCGATCATGCCGCCCAGCGAGTGGCCGACGACGCTGGCCGACTCCAGCCCCAGCTTGTCGAACAGATCGTAGTAGGCCAGGCAGAGATCCCAGAAGCCGAGGATATTCTCCAGTCCCGTGGAGTTGCCGGTGCCGGGCAGGAACGGTGCATAGACCGTGAAGCGGTCGGAGAGCGCATCGAGGAACGGATCCCAGAGCAGGCCGCCGGCGCCGTGCAGGAAGACGACGGGCTCGCCCTGGCCGGCGACCTTCAGCTGGAAGGTCACGCGCTCGTTGGCGGGGATTAGCTGGTCCTTCGGTTGGGCCATCGCGCGAGAACACCCTTTCGAATGGCGCCCAGCCTTGCAGCGGGCGGCGGCATGCAGCGTTGCGCTTGCGGCAGGCGGGCAGCCGCGCTAATCGCCGAAGGCGGGCGCCGGCTCCTTGCGCGCCGAGCCGGTTGCATGGTCTGCCCCGTCGGCGTCCTCCGGGAAGCCGGAGGGCCAGTAGTGCGAGGCGTCCCACTCACCGAAGACCGGCCGCACTTTGGGCATGACCTCTTCGGCGAAGAGCTGCAGGTTCTTCATCGTCAGCCAGTGCGGCATCGAGCCGATCTGCAAGAGCAGCATCACGTTGCCGACGTGCAGCTTCTCCGAGAACTCGCGGAAGCGCTGCGCCACCGTTGCCGGCGAGCCGGCGACGATGAAGCCCATGTCGTTCAGCTCTTGCCAGGAGAGTCCCTCTTTGAGCAGCACGGCGGCGCTCTTCATCGTGCCGTCGAACTGCGAGCGCAGGCCGGCGCGCAGGCTCTTCACCGTGCGGTAGCCCGGCGCCTCTGCCACGCGCGGATCGACGTGCAGGCACTTGTTGAAGAAGTAGCGTACGTGCTCTTCGTAGTCGCTCTGCGCCCGCGCGTCCGTCTCCGAGACGCAGACGATCTGCGCGAAGCCGGCCCGATACGGGTTCATGTCGCCGTCCAGCTTGGCGGCGCGGTCCCAGAACTGGTCCATCACCTTCTGCGCGTACTGGTGGCCGAAGAAGCTGAGGTAGGAGAACGAATACTTGTGGTTGATCGCGAAGTCGTAGGTCTCCACGCTGCCGCCGCCGGGAATCCAGACCGGCGGATGCGGGCGCTGCGCCGGCCGCGGCCAGGGGTTCACATAGCGCAGCTGGTTGTACTTGCCGTTCCACATGAACAGCTCGTCCGTGGTCCAGGTCTTCATCACCAGGTCGTGCGCTTCGTAGTAGCGCTCGCGCAGCTCGGCCGGGTTGACGCCGTAAGCGTAGTTGGTGTCCATCGAGGTGCCGACGGGGAAGCCGGCGATGAAGCGGCCGCCGGTGAGCACGTCGAGCATGGCGAACTCTTCCGCCACGCGGATCGGTGGATTGTAGAGCGCCAGGCTGTTGCCCAGCACCAGCAGCGAGGTCTGGTCCTGCTTGCGGATCGTGCGCGCCAGGATCGAGCCAAAGAGGTTGGGCGAGGGCATCAGGCCGTAGGCGTTGGAGTGGTGCTCATTCACGCCCACACCGTCGAAGCCCAGGTCGATCGAGAACTCCAGCTCGTCCACGTAGTCGTGGTAGAAGCGATGACCGCGCTTCGGGTCGTAGAGCGTCTTCGGCGGCGTCACCCAGACGCTGGGGTACTTCTGCTCGAAGTCGTCGGGCAACTCGCGGTAGGGCATCAGGTTGAAGGAGACGAATTTCACGATCGCGTCCTTTGCCGGCGTGAAAGCGCGGATGCGCGTGCAACAGGCAGACCCGCGCGGGCGCTCTCGCCCGCCGCCGGGGCCGCTGGCACGAGCGTACCAACCAGCGGGCCGCGGCTCAAGCGATCTGTCAAGCAAACGTTTGCCGAAGCGCGTGGGACCGCTCAGCCCGCTCGCCTGCGCGTGCCGGCGATGTCGGTCGTGGGCAGCAGCACCAGCGCCGCCGCGACGTAGGAAGCGCCCATCAGCAGGAAGGCCGCATGGAAACCGTAGCGGTCAATCACCGCGCCGATAATCGCCGCCCAGACCGAGCCAATCCCGTAGCCGATCGTGAAGTACAGGCCGAAGCCGATGCGGTGCGAGCCCGAGCCGATCGCATCGGCGAAGAACGACTGGATCACCGGACTCTCGGCATAGGCCGTGATGCCCAGCGCCAGCAACAGCGGGAACAGTGCCCAGAGCGCGTTGCCGGCGAACACCAGCAGCAACATCGAGACCAGCGCCGCGCTGTAGGCCGTGATCAGCATCGGCTTGCGGCCGAACCTGTCCGAAAGCCGCCCGGCCGCAAGCGTGCCAACCACGGAGCCGACGAGCAGAATGTTGAACAGCACGCCGGTCGTGACGTTGCCGAAGCCAAGCCCCGTCTTGAGGTACGACGGCACATAGGTCGTGATCACGCCGAGGCCACGCCCGCCCGCGGCGATCGTGGCGGCGACGAGGATCAGCACGACCGTCTTGCGGCTGAGCATCGCCTTCAGCTCCGGCCAGACGCCGGCGTCGGGCGGCTCGGCCGCGGCGCGGGCCGCGCGCTCCGGGTCTTCCCGCAGCAGAAAGAAGGTGAGCACGCCCATCAGGCCGATGGGAATCGCCCAGAGCAGCAGCGTCAGCCGCCAGCCGAAGGCGCTGATCATCACCGCGCCGAGCAGGGGTACGATCAGCGTGCCGACATTGCCGCCGCCTACGTGCGCGGCCAGGGCGAAGCCGCGCCGCTCCGGCGGAAACTCCTCGGCGCAGTAGGCGCTGCCCACCGGGTGCTGCGGGCTGCCGGCGACGCTGCCCGCCATTTTCAGGGCGCCGAACTGCACGACGTTGCCGCTGGCCGCCATCAGCGCCACGCAGAGACTGAGCGCGACGTTCTCCCAGCCGATCAGCGTGCGCGCCGAGACGCGGCGGTTGATGTAACTGAACAGGGCCTGCAGGACGCCGCTGCAGAGGTTCGAGAGGGCGATGATGATGCCCAGCGTGCTGAAGTTGAAGTGGAACTGGTCCTGCACGAGCGGGTAGATCAGCGGCAGCAGGGCGCCGTACATGTGGTTGGTGGCGTGCGCCGCGCTGACGCCGAGCAGGCCCATCGCCCGCCGCCGCTCCGTGGCCGAGGCCGACTCCCAGCGCTCGCGCACGCCGACCGCAACGTTCACTCCTCACCCTCACCCGCGCCGGTTCGTTGCGCCGCCCCGCGCCGCAACCCTGGCCCGCGCCCCATCTTACGGCAGCCGCACAGATCACGCCGACGGACATGGTGGCCCGTGCGCCTTCGGAAAACTCATCAATTCCACCCGGCCGCTCCTCTACACTGAAGAGACAGCGAAACAACGGATGAGCGCCATGGTGGCGGGCCTGAGCCGGCGGATGCCTCCCGCCTGGGCCGTCAGATGATCGAACATCGCCCTGGCCGGCGTCGAGCCTCCTCCGGCTTCGCCCTGCTGGTCACTATCGCCTGCGCCCTCCTCGCCTGTACCGGACGTGGCCATGAGGTCGCCCGGAACGCCGGCATAGCCACCCTGCCGCCGGCGGCGACGACAGCAGGGCCATCCGCAGCAGCGCCGGCAGCGCCCGTCCCGGACACGGGCTCGCTTGCCGTCCCAACCCCGGCGCCTGTCCAGGCGACGAGTACGCCAACCGACACGCGCACGGCGGGCGAGCCGGCCGTGCGCGTGCGCTTCGCCGTGCGCGTGCTCTACGAGGAGTACGTCACGCCGCTGGACCCGGCGCAGCTCTTCGGCGACGCCTGGCAGGGCGCGGCGAACGCCTTGCAGCAGGCCGGCGTGCAGAACCTGCCGCCGCCGCCCGTCTTTCCGCACGACTTCGACGCGGCGGCCGCGCTGCACACGGCCGCCTTCCCCGCGCTGGAACGGCTGGCGCAGGGCCGTCTCTCCGACCGGCAGATCATCGACGCGGCGCTGAAGCAGCTAGGCGCGCGGCGCAACGACTGCCACACGCAGTACCTGCCGCCGGACCTGGCGCCGCAGGCCGCGGCCAATCTGCGCGGCCAGGCGAAGCAGCTCGTCGGCGTGCAGTTCAGCACGCAGGCGCCGCTGCGCATCGTCGCCGTCACGCCCGGCAGCGACGCCGAGCGGGCCGGGTTGCGTCGCGGTCTGCTGGTGATCGCGGTCAACGGCGAGCCGGTCGGCCAGCAGACGCCGGCGCAGGCGCTGGCCTCCGTCGCGCGGCACAACCAGGACGGCCAGCCCAGCAGCTTCGGCGTGGCCGAGCCGGGCGGCGCGCCGTTCGACGTGACGCTCACACCGCAGCCGATTCCGCTGGCCATGGCGGTGCGCGAGCCGGGCAATCTCGGCCTGCTACGCTTCGACACGTTTGCGCTGGGCGACGCGCAGTACCAGGAGCTGCGGCAAGACCTGGCGCGGTTCGAGTCCGAGGGCGTGCGCGGCTGGATCCTCGACCTGCGCTTCAACGGCGGCGGCCAGCCGCCCGACAAGATCGCCGGCCTCTTCCTGCAAAGCGGTCTGCTGTGGACGATGGTGACGCGCGACGGTGCGCCGGAAGCGCACAGCGCCGCGGGCAACACCCTGCCCGTTCAGCGGCCACTCGTTGTGCTCACCGGCCGCGGCAGCCTCTCCAGCGCCGAGATCCTGGCCGCCGTGTTGCAGACGTTCGGGCGGGCGAAGGTCGTGGGCGAGCAGACGAGCGGCTGCGTGGGCGAGGCGAAGATCGAAGGGCTGCTGGACGGCTCCTGGCTCGAATTCTCGATCGCCCGCGTGCTGATCGGGCCGCAGCAGCGCAATATCGCCGGCAGCGGCGTCATGCCCGACGTGGCCGTCGCGCCGGACGACGCGGCCGCGAACGATCCACAACTGCTCGCCGCGATTCGCCTGCTGCAACAAGAGGCCGTCGGGCCATGAGGCGCGCGATTCGACGGCCGCCCAGCAGCGCGGAGCAGAGCGCGCTCAGCCCGTCTCGCCGCCGGCGCCGCGCTCGCGCTCGGCGAGCCACGCCTCCCAGAAGCGGCTGAACGGACCGGGCGGCATGGGCGCACCCGGCCCGGCGGCGCCGAAGGCCTGCAATGGATTCAGGAAGAACTGCATCGCCTGGCGCGCCGCGGCGGGCGGTCCCGTACGCATGAACTGCTCGCTGCGCCGGCCCAGGTCGGCCATCAGCGCCGTGGTCTCGGCGTTCTGCTGCAGCGCTTCACCCGCCGCCTCGTACACGCGCGCCCAGGCGACCGTATCTTTGCCCATGCGCTCCTGCAGCCGCGCCACCTCGGCCAGCAGGTCCCAGAAGCGGTCTTCACGTGCCTCGGCCACGGAGCGGCTCCTCTCAGTTGCGGCGGGCACGTGGCCTCTCCGCCGGCCGTCGGCCCTCACCTCATCTGAGGTACCCCTCTCCCAATCCTGGGCGAGGGGAGACGCTGTTCGGCTTCGCCTGCGGCCCCCCATCCCCCAGCCCCTTCCCCCAGGATTGGGGGCACCAGAGATGAACTGGGGGATGGGGGGGCCGCGTCCTCACTCCACCGCGCCGCTGGCCACGGCCTCGATGATCTCGTCGTCGCCCAGGCCGAGCAGCTCGCGCAGCACGTAGTCGGTGTGCTCGCCCAGGGTGGCGTTGGCCCGCGTAATCTGCGCCGGCGTGCCCAGCATCTTCGTGCGCGAGTTTTCAACGAAGCACTCGCCCAGCACAGGATGGGCGACCTTGATGAAGTGCTGTCGCGCCTCGAGCTGCGGCTCCTCGAAGGCGCCGGCGATCGTCACGACCTCGCTTGCGGGCACGCCCGCCGCCTGCAACGCCGCCTCCAGCTCGCGCGGCGGCTGCGACGCGGTCCAGGCCGCGATCGCCGCGTCCAGCGCCGCCTCGTTACGCCGCCGTCCCTCCGCCGTGGCGAAGCGCGCGTCGCCGGCAAGCGCCGGTCCGGCCAGCCGCGCCAGTGCCTGCCACTGCTGCTCCGAGCCAACCGAGAGCGCGACCCAGCGATCATCGCCCGCGGCGGGATAGCCGCCGTTGGGGCAGAGCAGGCGGTCGCTGTTGCCGGCGGGCGGCCAGACGCGGCCGTTTGCCGTGAACTCCAGTACTGCCTCGCCGAGGAAGTGGATCGAGGCCTCCGACTGGGCCATGTCGAGGTGCTGGCCCTCGCCGGTGAGGCGGCGGTGCTCCAGCGCGGCCAGCAGCGCGGCCACGGCGAATTTCGGCGCCACGTAATCGGTGTAGGCGCTGAAGGGGCCGGCGGGGGCGCGGTCGGGCCACTCGACGAAGGGCGCGAAGCCGGCCAGCGCCGCCCCCAGTGTGCCGTAGCCCGCCACCTGCGCGTAGGGCCCCGTCAGGCCGTTGAGCGAGGTGCTGAGCATGATCAGGCCGGGGCTGATGCGCTGCAGCGCGGCGTAATCCAGCCCGCAGGAGCGCATGACCTTCGGCGTAAACGCCTCGCACACCACGTCGGCCCACTGTACCAACTTCCGCGCCAGCGCCTGTCCTGACTCGGTGCGGATGTTGAGCGTGACGCCGAGCTTGCCGGCGTTGTTGTCGGCCATGAAGGCCGAGGTTTCTGGGTCGGGATTGCCCTGCCAGGCCGGGCCGAGCGTGCGCCCCGTCTCGATCTTGGTGGCGCTCTCGACCTTGACCACCGTGGCGCCGTAGTCGGCTAGATACCGCGTGGCCGCCGGCCCGGCCATCACCCAGGTGAAGTCGAGAACTTTCAAGCCGGCCAGCGGCAGATCATCGGTCATGTGGCCTCACCCCCTAACCCCCTCTCCAGGGCTTTCCATCGCGCGGAGCGCGATCTTCGATAGAGAGGGGGAAGCTGTGGAAGGGTTTGAAAATCCGCTTCGCCCTGCGCCCTACGCCTGCTATTCCCTGTTCACTGCCCCAACAGCTCGGCGTTGTGTTCGCCGAGCAGGGGGGCGCGGCGGCGGTACTGGATCGGCGTGGCGCTGAGCTTCACGAAGGGGCCGGGATAGAGGAAGCTCTTGCCCAGCTCCGGGTGCTCGACTTCCACCCAGTAGCCGCGGTCGCGCCACTGCGGCGATTCGACCACGTCCTCGATCGTGCTGCACGGGCCGAGCAGCAGGCCGCGCTCGCGCGCCAGCTCGAACAGCTCCAGCTTCGTCTTGGTCATGAAGTAGGCGATCACCGCGTCGTAAGCGCGCAGCAGCTCGGAGGGCGGCTCCTGGCCGGAAAAGAGCAGGTTGGCGTAGTTCACGTAGTCCTTCGCCGCCAGCGAGTCGTCGGCGAAGCCCGCCTCGTGCAGCACCTGCATCAGCCGGTTCGTGGCGGGGCCGATCGCCGTGCCGAAGAAGAAGGTGCAGGAGACGTAGCCGTCTTTGCAGGGGAAGACGAGCTTCAGCGTCATCGGCCCCGCCGCCACGCCGCCGGCCACGCGCGAGAGATAGGAGCGCGGATCCTGCCAGGCGGTGGCGAGGATGTTGCACTGCGTCGCCATCGTCACCGCCTGCTGCGCGGAGACGTCCAGGCGCTGGCCGCGACTCGTCTTCACACGGCCCTGATGGGCGATCAACGCCGTGGCCGCCGCCTCGGCGCCGGCGTGCAGGTGCGCCTGCGGCACGCTGATGCGCAGCGGCGCCCGGTCGGCGTCGCCGGTGAACGAGAGCACGGTGGACGAGGCCATGATCACGATATCGGAGGCGAGCCAGTGTGCCTTCGGCCCGTCCAGCCCGAAGGGCGAGGTCGAGACCATGATCAGCCTGGGATTTTCGGCCGAAAGCCGCTCGTAGCCCAGCCCCAGCGCCTCCATGCTTGGCGCGCCGGCGGCATTCCCCGGCCCCATGCCCTCCAGCACGAAGTCCGCCCCGGCGGCGAGGCGGCGGAAGCGCTCCTGGCCGTCCGTCGTGGTCAAATCGAGCGTGACGCCGCGCTTGTTGCGGTTGTACGCCCACCAGGGCAGGCTGCGGTCGGGGTGCGGCGTGTCCTGGTAGAAGGGTGGGCGGCGGCGCAGCGCCGCACCCTCCGGCGGCTCGACCACGACCACGTCGGCGCCGAGGTCGCCGAGGATCTGGCCGCAGATCGCGGTGCCGAAGCCGGCGACCTCCAGTACGCGCAGGTGTTTTAGCATGGGCGCCTCCGCTGGACAGGCGGCGATCGGCAGTCGGCCGCGCCGGGGTATCCCTATTCTGTGGAAAACCGGCGCACGGTCAAGCGCGGCGCATGCGGCCCGGAAACGGGCGGCCGCACGCGGGGCTCGCCCATTGGCGCGGCCGCCGTAAGATGGGGGTGAACACTCGCAACGCGTGACCGTTGACCCCGCAGAGAGTACAGGCCGAGGGGAGAGGCATGGCAACGCTTTCGCCGGAGCAGCGCAAGCTGTTTGAGGAGAAGAACTTCGTCGCGGTGGCGACGGTGGGCAAGGACGGCACGCCGCGCAACACGATCGTCTGGGTGGACATGGACGGCGACAACGTGCTGATCAACGGCGCGCAGAGCCGCGCCTGGATCAAGAACCTGAAGCGCAACCCCGGCGTCGCCCTCACGATCTACGACCACGAGCGGCCCTACCGCCGCGTGACCGTGATCGGCAAGGCGATCGAGATCACGACGCAGGGCGGCGAGGAGAGCATCGACAAGCTCTCGATGAAGTACGGCGGCCGCCTCTACCCGGCGCACGACACGAACAATCCGCGCACGATCGTACGCATCCGCCCCGAGACGGTGACGGCGATGGGCGTACAGTAGCGCGGGCGCTTCCCGTCTTACGGATGGGTTCAAAACCGGCTCGGGTTTCCGCTTGCAGGTGTGCGATCGCATGTGAACGCCGGTTTTGAACCCATGTCTTAGCCCGGCAGCTTGGGGTAGAACGGCCCGCCCAGCGAGACGTCGGGGATCGTCATCTGGCCGAGGTTGGTGACGCGCTCGACGCGGTTGTTGGCGAAGGCGAAGGCCAGGCGTGAGAAGGCCGTGCCCACGTTGCCGCGGCGCGTCTCCACCGGGCTGAGCGCGTCGATCACGATCGCGTACGGCTCCTGCGCCTCGGCCACGTGCACGATGCGGTACCACAGCCGCCGGTAGGCTTGCCGCGTGCGCTGCGCCTGTTCTTCGATCGCAGCGATGCCCTGCCAGGTGCCGGCGGCGGGGTGCGGCTCGCTGAGCGTGTAGACAATCTCCGGCGCCGACAGCTGGCGCAGCCGCTCGCCGTCGGCGCGCACGAGCGCGTCGACCCAGGCGGCGGCCAGCGCCACCTTCGGCTCCAGCGCCTTCGGCAGCGTGGCGCCGGGCGCCAGCTCGTACGGCGCCTCCGCTTTGGGCGCGTCGTCGGCGAACACGGCCGCCCAGCCGTCGTCCTGCTTCACGGTTTCGAGCACGTGGTGGATCACCAGCCGGCGCAGGCCGCGCACGCCCTGCAGCTCGCGCATCAGGCTGCCGAGCGCCGTCTCTGAGGGCAGCGCCGCCTGGAAGCCCAGCTCGAACTCGCCCGTCACGCGGTCGGCCCGCAGCACATACGGCGAGGTGCGCAGGATCGCCAGGATCTCGGGCAGCGCCCCAAGCTCGGTCTGCACGAAGCCGAAGACCTCGGTTGTGAGGCCGAGCTGCGCCAGGTTGGGCAGCGCCCGGCAGCGCAGCAGCTCCGTGTCGCGCAGGCGGTTGAGCCGCGTGGCCGCGGTCATGCCGGAGACGCCGAGCTGCTTGCCCAGCGCGGCGTAGGACACCCGCGGGTCGAGCTGCAATTCCTCGATAATGCGCCGGTCGAGATCGTCCATTCGCAACCCTGGCGGCCTGCCGGCTGGTGAATCTGAGCGTGGCCGCGAAAAAAGTCTAGCATGGGCCGTCGATCGCCAGCCTGCCGCCTTGCTTCTTGACATCCCGCACAGCCACGGCGCAGCGTACGCGCCAGACGAGCGGCGAGGAGGACGCGATGAACGTGCGGCGCGTGGTGACCAGGCGGACGGCGGAGGGCAAATCCGTGTTCGTCAGCGACGAGCCGCTGCCGCCGGTCACCGTCGGCCTCGTGCCCGGCGGCGAGTTCCACATCATCTGGGGCGCCGACCAGACGGTGCAACTACCCAGCGACGGCAGCGCCCCACCGATGCAGGGCTGGTTTCCGCTCGCCGGCGGCTTCCGCTTCGCCTTCGTCACTCTTGGTCCGGCGACCATCACCATGCCGGCGGACCTGGACATGGCCGCGGCCTTCGCCGAGCTGAACCAGAAGCTGCCCGGTCTGGCCGAGGTGATAGAGCCGGAGCATCCCGGCATGCACACCACGGACACGATCGATATCGACCTCGTCATCTCCGGCGAGGTCTGGCTGGAGCTGGACGACGGCGCCGAGCGGCTGCTGCGGGCAGGCGACTGCGTGGTGCAGAACGGCACCCGCCACGCCTGGCGCAACAAGTCATCGGACCCGTGCGTGCTGGCCGTGGCATTGATCGGCGCGCGGGGAGGGTAACGCGGCCGGCGCACGGAGTTGGTCGAAATGCGGCAGCGCCGGAACCTCGGCTGTCGGATGCGCGCACCCGTCGGCGCGGCCCTGCCCTGCGAACTTGCAACGAATTTGCGCCTCCTTCCTCGGACGATTCGGCCGCCAGGCGCCGTTTATGGTGATTAGGACGAATCTGCACGCGGACTGAACCGGTTACGAGGCGTCCGGGGTGGCAAACACGCTTCTGGCCACACCGTTTGTCGGCCGCCGGCTGGAGCGCACGCTGCTGCGGGAGGCGCTGCAGGGCGTGCGGCGCGGCGAAGGACGCGTCGTGCTGATCGACGGCGACGCCGGCATGGGCAAGTCGCGCTTGCTGGAAGCCGCCGCGGCAGATGCGCTGGGCCAGGAGGTCGCCGTTCTCTGGGGACGCTGCTCGGAGGACGGCGGCGCACCGCCGTACTGGCCCTGGCGGCAGGTGCTGCGGGGCTGGCTCGATGCCGCGCGGACCGAGGCGCTGCCCGGACTGCGCGAGCTGCTGGCAGCGGTGGCCCCGGCCTGCCCGGAGGTCCTTGCAGCGTGTCCCGAGCCGCCGGCATTGCCGGTGCTTGAGCCGGCGCAGGAGCGCTTCCGCCTGTTCGACGGCGTGGCCCTGCTACTGAGGGCCGCGGCCACGGAGCATCCGCTCTGCATCCTGCTTGACGATCTGCACCGGGCCGACATGGCTTCACTGCAGCTGCTGCAGTTCCTGCTCGCCTCGATCGCGGAGAGCCGGATCATGCTCGCGGGCGCCTACCGCGGCTCGGAGCTTGCGCCGGGGCATCCACTCCTGCACGTCATCGCCGATCTCCCGCGCCACAGCGCCGGCACGGTCGTCCGTCTGGGTGGGTTGAGTGAGACGGACGTCGATACGTTCACCGCCAGGCTCATGCCGCAGCCGTTGTCAGACCGCGTACGCGCCGAGCTGTTCCAGCGGTCGGAAGGCAACCCGTTCTTCCTGAGCGAGCTCGCGCGCGTGCTGCTCGATCAGGGGCCTGTGGCAGGCGCCGGACCGCTTCCCGTGCCGGCCACGGTGCGGGACACCATCCGTTTCCGGCTCGGCCGCCTCTCCGCTGCCTCCAACGAGACGTTGCTGCATGCCGCCGTACTCGGTCGCGACTTCACGATCGCGGCGCTGGAGGCGGTTGGACCGCTCGCCGGCGACGCGCTGCTCACCGCACTGGAGGAGGCGGAACGCGCCGGCATCGTCGCGGGCGCCGCCGGCACGCCGGGGCGGATGCGCTTCGCGCACGTGCTGATCCGCGACACCATCTACTACGGCACCCCGGCGGCGCAGCGGGCGCGGCTGCACCACGCCGTCGGTGATGCCCTGGAGGGCCTCTGGCGGCTGGAAGTGGACGCGCACCTGGCGGAGCTGGCCGCGCACTTCCACCACGCGGGCATCAGCGCCGCCGCGCCGCGCGCCGTCGCCTACCTGCGGCGGGCCGGCGACCAGGCGATGCAGAACCTGGCGTACGAAGAGGCCGCCGCCTGCTACGAGCAGGCGCTGCAGACGCTGCCGGCCACGGGCACGCCGACCGGTCGCCAGCGCTGCGAGCGGCTGCTCGCGCTGGGCGAGGCGCTGCGCCAGTCCGGCGACTTCACGGCCGCCGATACCCGGTTCATGGAGGCGGCGGTGAGGGCCCGTGAGTTCCGCGGCGCCGTCGAGTTCGCGGCCGCGGCGCTGGGGCTGACGAGTGGCGCCAACATGAGCTTCCTCGACGACGCGCGGCTCGCCCTGTTGCAGGAGGCCGCCGCGGCGCTGCCGCCGGAGGCAGCCTCGCTGCGCGTGCGTGCCCGGGCGCGCCTGGCCCGCGTGCAGATCTTCCGGCCGGGTTGGGCGCAGGCCGAAACACTGAGCCGCGACGCGGTGCAGGAGGCACGGCAGCTTGGCGACGCGGCGGCGCTTGGCATCGCGCTCGACGGGCTGAAGCTCTCGCTCTACCCGGCGCCGGCCCTCGCCGAGCGCCTGGCGATCGCGAGCGAGATGCTGGCGATCGCCCGCAGGCAGAACAACGCGGCGCTGGAGATGCAGGCCCGCTCAAACTACGCCGAAGACCTCGTCGCGATCGGCGACATTCCGGCCGCGCTCGCCGCGGTCGACGAGTACACGCGGCGGGCGGAGGCGCTGCGCCAGCCACAGTACCGCTGGTACGCCCGCTGCGTGGAGACGGCGAGTGCCTTGTTCGCGGGCCGCTTCGCCGATGCCGGCCGCCTCATGCAGGAGGTGAGCGCCATCGGCACCGAGATCTCCGCTGACGCCGTGATCACCGCGGCCGCCCACCAGATCGTGCTGGTGCGGGCGCTGGGCCAGCAGGAAGCAGCGCTCGCCGCCCTCGGCGCGATGGTCGCGCGCTATCCGCATCTGCCCATTCACCTGCCGATCGCCGTGATGCACAGCGACCTCGGCCACGAGACCGAGGCGCGGCTTTCGTTCGAGCAGTTGGCCGCCGATCGCTTCAGCAGCATCGCCCGCACACCGGCCGCCTGCGGCTCGCTGGCAATGGCGGCCGAGGTGTGCGCGTTCGTCGGCGATCGGCAGCGCGCCGAGGTGCTGTACGAGTACCTGCTGCCGCATGGCGACAGCAACGCCCTCGTCGGTCTTTCACACGCCTGGCTTGGCTCCGTGCAGCGCTATCTTGCCCTGCTTGCCGCGACGCTCGCTCGCTGGGAGGCGGCCGAGCAGCACTTCGAGCAGGCCCTGGCGCTGAACCGGCGGATGGGCGGCCGGCCCGGGGAGGCCGCGACGCTCCACGACTTCGCGGCCATGCTGATCCGTCGCGGCCGGCGCGACGACCAGGCCCGTGCGCGGGAGCTCGCCGCGGCGGCGCAGCAAATCGCGGCAGAGCTGGGCATGGCGCGGCTGGCGGAGCAGGCCGCCGCCGTGCTCGCGGCGGCGGAAGGCGAGCAAGAACGTGCTCGCCGGCCTGCTCTGCCCGCCGGCCTCAGCGAGCGGGAGATCGAGGTGCTGCGCCTGGTCGCCGCGGGCAAGAGCAACCGCGAGATCGGTGAGACGCTGGTGCTGAGCATCAACACCGTGAACCGGCACGTCAGCCACATCTTCGAGAAGACCGGCGCCCAGAACCGCGCCGAGGCCACCGCCTTCGCCCTGCGTCACGCCCTCGCGTAAAGCGCCCGCCGACCCCCTGTGATCATTCCTTGCTATCGACACCGCCGCGACGGCCGCGGCAAGAATCCCCAGTTCCTTCGATGGCAGCCTGCTGCCGCAGCGGCAGACTGCAGACAGGAACGGTGGAGTTCAGCCGCGCGACGACCGCCGCGCGCAGGAGCCAGACATGATCAGCGCAGCCCAGGACTTCGAGGCAGCGTACCTGCACCGCATTCGCAACGATGTGATCTTGCCGGCGGCAGAACGCCGCCAGCGCCTTGCGGACGAGCTGGAACGGCTGGGCCCGCCCGAGCCAGGCGCCGGCCGGCCGCGGAGCTGGCCGGCGCGGCTGCTTGCCGCGCTGCGGACGCGGCGGGCGCGAGCCACGAAAACGCCCGCCTTGCCCGTGTAGCTGGCGGCTTCACGAAGAATCACGCCATCCGACGCGCGAGTTGAACGCACGGCGTCTCGGCCCCGCCCCTCTCCTTCTCCCGAGAGCACCCCGCGTTCCGCGTGATACGGAGCATCAGAGGCAGGAGAGGACCCTTCCGGCGTCGAGCAATCCGTCGGGAGCCAGCGAAACACGGCCTTGTGGGGCGAGTTCGGCCGGCGCGAAGCGGCCATGGCATGGCACCCGCGCGCGCCGTGACGTGAGCTGCCACCGATGGCGCGGCGATCAGACAGTCGGGGGGATGGCGGCTGCGCGGCGCAGCGCGGTATCGGCGAAGGCGCGCAGGCGGGCGCGCATCGCGTCTGCCGTGACATCGTGGCGGGCGAAATCGTGGTAGCCCGGCAGCCAGCGGGCGGGGTCCGGCAGCGGCGCCGTGATTGCCGCGAGATCCCACCAGTCCAGCCCGGACACGCGCCGACCCGCGGCGGCTTCATAGGCGGCGAGAAAGGCATCGGCCGCGGCCGGGCCTTCGAGCAGCGCCAGGTCCAGCCGGCAGGTAGCCACGTCGAGGGCCGGGTCGTCCACGCCGGCATGGTCCCAGTCCACCACGCCGCAGAGCCGGCCGCGGCGCCAGAGCGTGTTGCCGGCCCAGTAATCGCCGTGCACGAGCGCGGCCGGCGCCGCGGGCGGGGTGCCCTGCGCCAGCGCCGCGGCCAGGGCGGGGCCGTCGACGTACGGCGTGGCCAGCACATCCGGCTGCCGGCTGTGCTTCAGCGCCATCGCGCGGTGGTGGCCGGGGCCGGGCAGGCCGTCGAGGTTCAGGCCGGCGAGCGGCGCCCGGTGCAGCGCGGCCAGCGCCCCGGCCAGCTCGCGCAGCCAGGCGGCATAATCGCGCGGGTGCAGCTGCGTGCGGCCCGGCAATCGCGTCATCGCCAGCGCGGGCGTGCCGAACAGCTCGCCCGCGGGGTCGAACCAGACGGGGCGCGGCGCCGGGTAGCTCACCTGTCCCAGCAGGCGCAGGGCGTGCCAGCCCCGCTCCGGCATGCCCGCGTGGTCTGCTTCCAGCTCCGCCACGTAGCGACGCAGCACCAGCCGCAGCCGCTCGCCGGAGGGCAGCAGCAGATCGAGCGCGTGCATGGCGGCATCGAGGCCGCCGCCGAGCCGGCGCACACTGACCGCGCGGCTGTCCGGCGCCACGCGATCGGCGAAGCGCTGCAACGCCGCTCGCGGCAGCGGCCAGGGGCGACGATCCGGAACAGTCATTGGCGCAGCGTAGCATGTCGCCGCCGGCACGGCCGTGCGTTGCGCCCGGCGCGGCGAAGCCGCAGACTCATGAGTAGCTTCGGCAGATTTGACAGGGTCGCGCGCTCGCCCGCCGCGCTCGGCGGGGCGCGGCGCGGGAGGGCGCGTGGTCGCGATCAAGCGGCAGCCGCTGGCAATCGATCGCGACGGCGCCGGCGGCGCCCCGGCGGGACCGCGCCCGCCGCTGAAGTGGGCCGGCGGCAAGCGCTGGCTGGTGCCGCACCTGCGCCCACTGTGGCAGGCGCACCGGCAGCGGCGGCTGGTCGAGCCGCTCTGCGGCGGACTGGCCGTCACGCTCGGCCTCTTGCCCGAGCGAGCGCTGCTCAACGACATCAACCCGCACGCGGTCAACTTCTACCGCTGGCTGAAGCGCGGCCTGCTCGCCACGACGCCGATGGCGAACGATGAGGCGCTGTATTACACCCAGCGCGATCGCTTCAACGCGCTGATCGCCGGCGGCCAGGCGGAGAGCGCCGAGGCCGCCGAGATCTTCTATTACCTGAACCGCACCGGCTACAACGGCCTCTGCCGCTTCAACCGCCAGGGCGAGTTCAATGTGCCCTTCGGCCGCTACAAGCGCATCGCCTACACGCGCGACTTCGGCGCCTACCGCACCGCCTTCGCCGGCTGGGAATTCTCGCACGGCGATTTCGCCGCCGTGCCCATCGAACCGGGCGACCTGATCTACGCCGATCCGCCCTACGACGTCGAGTTCACGCGCTACTCAAAAGAGGGCTTCGGCTGGACAGACCAGGAGCGGCTGGCGCACTGGCTTGCCGAGCACACGGGGCCGGTGATCCTCTCCAACCAGGCGACGCGGCGCATTGAGCGGCTCTACCTGCGGCTCGGCTTCACGCTCGAGTTCCTTGAAGCGCCGCGCAAGATCAGCTGCACCGGCGACCGCACGCCCGCGCGCGAGGTGCTGGCGTTGAAAGGGGTCTGACGCCGTGCAGCCGCGCGACACGCGCACCGGGTCCGTGCTGGAGCAGATGATCGTGCCGGCGCTGCGCGGCGGCGGCTATCTCTGCAGCCAGCAGGTGCACGTCGGTCCGCGGCTGGGCGGCGGCAAGCACCTGGTCGACTTCGTGGCGACCGATCGCGCCGGCGTTTCGTACCTCGTCTCGGTGAAGTGGCAGCAGGTCGCGGGCACGGCCGAGCAGAAGGTGCCGTACGAGGCGATGTGCCTGGCCGAGGCGGTGCTGGCCAGCCGCGGCGAGTACGCGAAGGCGTACCTGGTGCTGGGTGGCGACGGCTGGAAGCTGCGCGAGTTTTACACCGGCGGCGGCCTGCACGAGCACCTGCGCCACGGCGACCTGGTCACCATTCTCTCCTTCGAGAGCTTCGTCGCCCGCGCCAACCGCGGCCAACTGTAAGGGCGTGGCGTCGCCGCAGCCGGGCATCCGCTTTCACCTTGACGAGCATCTCTCACCACGCATCGCCACGATTGGGCGGAGGCAACACGTCGATATCACGACATCGCAGCAGTTCGGCCGGTTGGGCATGAGCGACGAGCAGCAACTGCTGCTTGCGGCCGAGGATGGGCGCTGCTTCGTCACCCGCAACTATGACGATTTCGACGACCTGACCAGGCGCTTCGCCGCTGAAGGACGACCGCACGCGGGCGTTTTACTCGTGCCGCCGTCGCTGATGCTGTCGGACTTCGCCGGCATCGCCGCGGCGATCGGGCAATACGCGCGGGAACATTCCGACGGAATGCCGCCGTACATGATCGACTACTTGCGAACGGCAAGGAGCTAATCGAGGCGTTGCGAGTACCGCGTCGCGATGTACTCCGGCGTGATCGCCGCCTGCCGCGCGAGGCGCGCCCCGATCTCCTCGGGATACGCCGCCGCATACGCCAGCGCCGCCCGCAGCTGCGCTTCGGTGAGCCAGTGAAACGCCTCACGCAGCGCATCCCAGCTCTCGCCCATCTGACGGTGTGGGCCGATCACCTCGAAGACCTCGATCCCCGTACCGGCGATCCGGGCGCGACGCCCCGTCGGCCCGTCGGCAAAGACGATCCCCGGCACGCGGCGCATCTTCTCGGCCTCGGTGTCCGTCTCCAGTGTCATGCGTGCCTCTTCACGAGGTAGCCACCCCCGATTGCCGTTCCAGTGTAGCGCACACGTGCTGGCGCCCGCGGCAGACCCGCGATCGCCGGTCAGACCAGTGCCGTCCGAATCGGCGTACGCGAGAACGTAACGGGGCGGAAATCCGCACGACGCGCGGGCTACTTGACGCCCCAAGGGACGCGAACTAGACTCGGCGCACGCTGGGACAAGTACGGTGGAGGACTAGCGGAGGAGGCACTGACCGATGTCTGATTGGACCGTGGCCGAACTCGCCGAGCAGTTCAAGGCGGGCCATATCTCGCGACGACACTTCATCGCGAAGATGTTCGCCGCCGGCCTGACCATGCCGGTGATCGCAAGTGTGCTCGCCGCGTGCGGTTCGAGCAACAACGGCAAGAGTGCCGCAAAAACCGGCGCCGGCGCCGCTACGCAGGCGGCCAGCGCCGCGACGCAGGCGGCGGGCGGCGGCTCTGCCGCGGCCAACGCCGCGACTGCTGCGGCCAGTGCCGCCGCGAACGCCTTCACCCCGACCAAGCGCGGCGGCGGCGGCACGCTCAAGCTCCTGTGGTGGCAGGGGCCGACGCTGCCGCAACCGCACATCAACAACGGCACCAAGGACTTCGACGCCTCGCGCATCTTCTATGAGCCGCTGGCCGAGTTCGACGCGGACGCCAACCTCGTGCCCGTGCTCGCGGCCGAGATCCCGACCGTCGAAAACGGCGCCGTAGCCAAGGACGGCACCTCGGTCACCTGGAAGCTGAAGCAGGGCGTCACCTGGCACGACGGCCAGCCCTTCACGGCCGACGACGTCGCCTTCACCTACCAGTTCATTGCCGACCCGGCCACGGCGGCGAACACCGCCGGTCAGTACGTGACGGTCAAGTCGGTCGAGGCCGTCGATCCGCAGACGGTCAAGGTCACCTTCAAGAGCCCGGTGCCCTACTGGCAGACGGCGT
This sequence comes from Dehalococcoidia bacterium, assembly GCA_035310145.1. NCBI lineage: Bacteria > Bacillati > Chloroflexota > Dehalococcoidia > Dehalococcoidia bacterium. The sequence continues at coordinate 48,282 of DATGEL010000047.1, read as the reverse complement.
TTGTCGGCGCCAACGGCATGATCATCCCCAAGCACATCTTCGGCCCCTATATCGGCAAGGAGTCGCACAACGCGCCCAACAACCTGAAGCCGCTGGGCACCGGCCCCTACAAGTACGTCGATTTCCGCCCCGGCGACAGTCTCGAGGCCGACATTAACCCGAACTACCACGTCGCCAACCGGCCCTTCTTCGATCACATCTCGCTGAAGGGCGGCGGCGACGCGCCCTCGGCCGCCCGCGCCGTGCTGCAAACCGGCGACTACGACTACGCCTGGAACATGCAGGTCACCTACGACGAGCTGCAGGGCATTCAGAAGGGCGGCACCGGTCAGATCGTGATCTTTCCCGGTTCCGGCGCCGAGTCGATGTACTTCAACTTCACCGACCCGAACAAGGAGGTCGGCGGCGAAGCCTCCAGCCTGCAGACCAAGCATCCTTTCTTCGCGGACGTCAAGGTCCGCCAGGCGTTTAACCTGATGTTCGACCGCAAGACGGTCGTCGATCAGCTCTACGGCAAGGAAGGGCAGATCGTCAACTACCTGGTCTACAACCCGAGCAAGTTCGCCCCGACGCAACAGACCCAGCTCACTTTCGACCCGGCGAAGGCCGGGCAGATGCTGGATGACGCCGGCTGGAAGAAGGGTTCCGACGGCGTGCGCGCCAACAATGGCGTGAAGATGAAGATCGTCTACGCCACGTCGATCAACAGTCTGCGCCAGAACGAGCAGGCGATCATCAAGAAGACGCTGGAATCGCAGGGCATCCAGGTCGAGCTGAAGTCGGTCGACGCCAACATCTTCTTCGGCGACGCCACCAACCCCGACAACCTGGCACAAATGCATTTTGACCTCGGCATGTGGACGAACAGCCCCGGCATCGATCCGCAGAACTATTTCCGCGCCTTCGTCAGCCAGACGCACGGCCAGCCCAACGACAACATCGCGCAGAAGTCGAACAACTGGTCGGGCACCAACGTGATGCGCTACATCAACCCGGCGTTCGACCAGATCTGGGAGCAGGCCGCCACGGAGCTCGACGCGATCAAGCGCGCCGACCTGTTCAAGAAGATGAACGAGATGATCGCCGCCGACGCGCCCAAGCTGCCGCTCGCCGCCCGCAACGGCGTCTCCGTCGCCAAGGGCAACCTGCAGGGCATGGACTTGCAGCCCTGGGCGTCGTCCGACCTCTGGCGCCTCGCCTACTGGTACCGCAAGACGTAGCCGGGGGGTAGTGCTCGGCACGGCGGTAGAGCCGGCCGGTTGGCGGTCTTTCTGCCGGGGAGCACCGCCAACCGGCCGCTTTCGCAGCAATGTGCAGACCGGGGCGGGAGGCGGCGCCGGCGCGCCGCCCGGGGGAGCTGCAGGTGACGACGTTCATCTTCCGGCGCGTGCTGATCGCGATCCCCACGCTGATCGCGATCAGCGTCATCCTCTTCACGATCCTGCACCTCGCCCCGGGCGACCCCTTCGCCGAGCTCGCCCTCAACCCCGACATTCCGCCGGAGGTGCGCCTCAACCTGCGCAAGCAGCTCGGCATCGACGACCCGCTGCCGGTGCAGTACGTGCGCTGGGCAACACAGGTGGTCAAGGGCAACTGGGGCTACTCGTTTGTCAGCCGCGTGAACGTGTTGACGCTGATCCGGCAGCGCCTGCCGACGACGCTGTTCATCGTGGGCACGGCCTACCTGGTCGCGATTCCGTTCGCCATCCTGATCGGCGTGGTTTCCGCCGTCAAACAGTACTCCTGGATCGACAACGTGGCGACGACGTTCGCCTTTCTGGGCATCTCGTTGCCCAGCTTCTTCACGGGACTGGTTTTCATTCTCATTTTCAGCATCTGGCTGCGCTGGCTGCCCTTCATCTACTCCACGCACTTACCCGGCAGCGGTCTGACCTACCTCTGGGAGCTGTTTAAACACGCGGTCATGCCGATCACGGTGCTGGCGCTGATCCAGATGGCCTCGCTCACGCGCTACGTGCGCGGCGCGATGCTGGATGTGATCGGCCAGGACTACGTGCGCACGGCGCGGGCCAAGGGGCTGGCAGAGCTGAGCGTGGTGATGAAGCACGCCTTCCGCAACGCCCTGATTCCCGTGGTCACGATCCTGGCGCTCGATCTGCCGGCGATCATCACCGGCGCGCTGATCACCGAGCAGATCTTCCGCGTGCCCGGCATGGGCTCGCTGCTGATCAACTCGCTGGAGGCCAAGGACACGCCGGTGGTGATGTTCATCGTCTTCACCTACGCGATCCTGGTCGTGCTGTTCACGCTGATCGCCGACATCCTCTACGGCTTTCTCGATCCACGCATTAAGCTCGCCTAGGCGGAGGAGGGCGAATGGCCGCCGGAACGGGCACTACAGCCGAACTGGCCGCGCGCGCGGAGCCGCTCTTTCAAGGCCGGCGGCAGCGCACGCTCTGGGGCGACGCCTTCCGCCAGTTTCGCCGCCACCGCATGGCCATGCTCGGCCTGATCGTCTTCAGCTTCCTGGTGGTGGCAACCCTGATCGGCCCGGCGATCTATCCGAAGCCGATCAACGACATCGACCTCGCGCAGAAGCTGCACGGGCCGAGCCTCTCGCATCCCTTCGGCACGGATGACCTCGGCCAGGACATCCTTGCGCGCGTGCTCTTCGGCGGCCGCGTCTCGATCGCGGTGGGGCTGGTGGCGATGCTGATCTCGGTCACGATCGGCACGCTGCTCGGCGCCCTGGCCGGCTTCTTCGGCGGCTTCACCGACGTGGTGATCATGCGGATCACGGAGGTGATGCTCAGCCTGCCGCAACTGCCGCTGCTGCTGCTGGTGATCTACCTCTTCCGCGACAAGCTGCGCCACGCCATCGGCCCCGAGCTGGGTACGTTCACCATGATCGTCGTGATCATCGGCGCCCTGGCCTGGATGCGCGTGGCGCGCCTGGTGCGCGCCTCCTTCCTCAGCATCAAGGAGAAGGAGTACATCGAGGCGGCGCGCTCGGTGGGCGTGCCTTCGGGCCGGCTGATGATCGTGCACATGCTGCCCAACGCGCTCAGCCCCGTGATCGTGGCCGCCTCGCTCGGCGTGGCCGCCGCCATCCTCACCGAGTCGGCGCTCTCCTTCCTCGGCCTGGGCTTCCCGCCCGACCTGCCGACCTGGGGCCGCATCCTCTACGACGCCAAGGACCGGCTGGACACGGCGCCCTACTGGGCGATGGCCCCCGGCATCTGCATCTTTTTAGCCATCCTCTCGATCAATTTCATCGGCGACGGCCTGCGCGACGCGCTCGACCCGCGCCGCACCTCGCAGTAGGCCGGCCAGGGCAACAGGCGTTTGCTCGCGCCGAGCGCAGGTTGCCCCGCTCCGGCGCATTTGCACTCTGGCCCGCCGCGCCGTACGCTTGCGGTCTCATTCCTCCGCATGCAGGCAGGCGCGGCGGCGTGGCCCGTACGTTCCCGCAACCCGGCCGGCCGCGATGTTCGCCGCTGGTCGCCCGTCTCGCCGGATCGTGCGGCGCGGTTGCCGATGAATCTGCCGTTTGGAGATCAGGTCGCCCGGCTGGCGCTGGCGCTGGTGCTCGGCGCCGCGATCGGCTTTGAGCGCGAGCGGCGCGACTACGCGGCCGGCTTCCGCACTCATGCCCTCGTCTCCGTCGGCGCCGCGCTGTTCATCCTCGTCTCGACCTACGGCTTCGACGACATCCTCGGCAGCCAGGGCGTCGCGCTCGACCCCTCGCGCGTGGCCGCGCAGGTGGTAACCGGTATCGGCTTCCTCGGCGGCGGCGCGATCATCGTGCAGCGGGGCACCGTGCACGGTCTCACCAGCGCTGCCGGCATCTGGTTCGTGGCCGCGATCGGGCTTGCCTGCGGCGCCGGCCTCTTCTCGCTGGCGCTGGCGGGCACCGTGATCGCGCTGCTGGTGCTGGTGCCCTTCAAGATCCTCGAACGCCGCGTCTTCCAGCGCGCCCATGTGCTGCTCGACATCCGCGTCGACCATGCCGAGGGATTGGTGAGCGCGGTGTACGCGTACGCGGAGGCGGCGGGCGCCACGGTGCGCACGCTGCGCATCAGCGGTGACGAGAAGCGGGGCGCCCGCTTGCTGCTCGAGCTGGATGCGCCGCAGGGTCGGGCGCTTGCAGGAGATCGAGGGCATCAACCGCACCACGCTGCGCAGCCTCTAGGCGCGTCGCGCGGCACCGCTCAGCGGATTGAAACGAAAGTCACACGCCGCGGGCGGGACCGCATGGTCCCGCCCGCGGCGTGCTCAGGCTGCGCTGCCGCCGTTCGCTCCTCAGTTGAACGGCAAGTAATGGTCGTTGGGGTCGTGCAGCAACGGCCAGAAGTGCCACGGGTTGTTGTCGATATAGTCCGCGTGGCCGAGGAAGTTGAGGAAGCCCCCTCCCAGATCCCAGTAGTCGAAGTCGAAGCTGCCGAGCAGGTCGGTGTCGATGTTGATGAACGGTTGCGGCACCAACGTCGGGCAGATGCCCACCAGGCAGATTTCGACGCCGGCCGAGGCCTTGAAGTGGGTGAAATCGTTGGCGATGACCGATACGCGCGGCACGTACTCGTTGGCGTTGGGCGCCGGGCCGGCCGGATTGAGACTCGCCGGGCTGCCGATGAAGTCGTAGCTGGTCAGGAACCCGTCGATCGGCGAGGCCGCCTCGAAGTCGAAGAACGCCGTGGCGACGATGTAGAAGACGCCGCACTCCGGCGGGATCCCCTGGCACTTCGTGTCGGTGTCGCCCGTGCTGAAGCCCCAGTTGGCCGACATGGACGGCGCCACGAAGTCGGCGACGAAGCGGCCGCCGTTGTCCTGCGTGAGCAGCGCGATCTCCACCGGGTTCGAGGTTGTGAGCGCGATGTTGCCCGGGAAGCCGATGTTGTAGCTGGCGTGCACCGAGGTCGGCGTGTTGGTGAGGATGACCTTCAGTGCCTTCTGGCCGTCGCTCGCGCCCGGCAGCGGCCCCTGGTAGATGGTGATCGTGCCGGGGCTGGCGCTGAAGTCGACGTTCGCATGGCCGCTGCTGGTGCTACCGAGGTCCACGTCGGCGTCCATCGTCGAGGGGATGTTGGGCACGTTCACCGTCAGGAAGGTGCCCGCCGTGTTCTCCAGCGCCAGGTAGAACGGGTGCGCCGCCGCCGACGGGATCTCCACGTGCGCCAGCGCCTTGAGGTTGACGGGGTCCACGCTCAGCGACGCGGCCTTGAAGCCGGTGAAGCGCACGCTGAGGAAGTCGAGCTGCCCCGCGCCGTTGCGGCGGTAGATCAGGTGGTCCTCGTTGGGCGCGAGCTGCGTCGTGCTGTTGTACAGGTTGTCCAGCCGGCCCATGAAGATCGGATCGCGCACCGCCGCGCCGCCGACGCCCTGGTCGAAGTAGCGCTGGTCGATCGTGCGGGCGAAGGCGCTGTACTGGATGCTGCCGCCCGCGGCCGTGAACGGGCTGTAGTTGGACGGCGTGTTGCTCTTCACATCGCGCGAGACGATGATCGCGACCGTGCCCAGCGCCGCCCCGGCCGTCAGCGTGGCGTGCGGGCTGGGCGCGATGCCCCAGGCCGCGTTCCAGTTGGCCGGGATGTTCTGCACGTCCAGCAGGATGTGCTTGTACTCGCCCTTAAGGATGCCCTGGTTGCTCGTCAGCTCCACCATCACGTGCGTGATCGGGTTGCTGAGCGTGAGCGAGGCCGAGCCTTCCACCGCGGGCGTGAAGCTGTAGGTCACGCTGGTCGGCACGCCGGTGATCTGTCCGACCACGTGCGTCACAAAGCCGCCGGTCTGGGTGATGTCGGCCGTTACGTCGATCTCGTTCAGCCCGCCGCTGGCCGTGAGGCTGAGCTGCGTGCTGAAGTCGCTGGAGAAGTTCACCGAAGCCGGCAGGTTCAGCAGCGACAACGTGGCGTTCAGGCCGAGGTTCGGGCCGGTGAGCGTCGAGGTGATGTCGGTGTTCCAGACGGCGTAGAGCGGGTGCGCCGCGGCCGTCTGGTAGTTGAAGCTGACGCCGCCGCTGTTGCCGTCGCTGAAGCTCAGCTTGCCCAGGTCCAGCACGCGGAAGCCGAACTTCTTCTCCGGCCCGCTGGTGCCCTGGTCCACCAGGTTGGCGTAGTCGCTGCCCGCCGTGGCGATCGCCGGCGGCGAGATGTCCACCAGGGCGCCGGCCGCCTCGATCGAGCCGATCGTGCTGCCCAGCGCGTCGACGTTGATCGCGTAGGCGGAGCCGTACGACCAACTGCTGGTCAGGCTCGGCGCCTGTTCGACGCGCACCCTGGCGTGCTTCAACCTCACGCCGAAGAAGCCGTCGGTGCCGGCCAGGCCGTTCGTCGTGTCGTCGCAGATCAACTGATAGAGGCCGAGCTTGCCGCCCACCGGGTCGGTGATCGTGAGGTTGAAGTGCCCGGCCGCCGCGTAGTCGATCTTCATCGCCTTCGGCAGGCTGCCGATGGCGAGACTGCAGGTCAGCGTGCCGATCTGGATGCTGCAGGTGATCGAGGCGATCGGGTCGCTGGCCGTGTACTGCCACTGATCGCGGAAGTTCGTGCCGGTCAGGTTCATGGAGCGCGGTACGTCGTGGATCTGGCAGTTGATGTTCACGTCGCCCATGCTGTGCGGCAGCACCGTGGCGCCCGCGTTGATCGCCAGCCGCAGTGTCATGTGGTTCGCCGCCGCCAGGCCGATCTGGAACGCCGTGGTCGGGTCGGCGGTGTTCAGGTTCAAGGTGACGCTCTGCAGCTTCGCGAAGCCGAGCGCCCAGCGGAAGCCGGCGGTGTCGTCCTCGAAGGCCACGACGTGGTCGAGCGTGGTCGGCCCGTCGGACATCGGATTCGCCGTCCAGATCGCCGGGAAGGTGTCCTTCGCGGCCATCGCCACGCCGACGAAGCCGATGAAGTCGCCGGGCTTGGTCACGCCCGCCGACACGGTCGGCAGCGTGGTCGAGTTGTTCCAGTTGATCGAGAAGTCCGGCACGCTGAGCAGCTTCGCCTCGGCCCGCTTCATGTTCAGACCGAAGAGGCCGCCCGGGCTGCCGTCGATCAGATCGATCACGGCGGAGCCGAGCGTGGGCGTGTTCTGCGCGCCGGAGGCCGGGCCGAAGGTGGCGCTGAGCTTGTTCGCCTGCAGCGCCAGGTCGGCCGTCAGCGGCACGCCGGTGAAGGTGAACTTCTGCTCGCGCGTGCCGGTGGATTCCGTACGATCCACCACCACGCTGTTGATCACGCTGTTGCCGGCGTGATGCACGCTGAAGGTGGGCGGCGAGGCGCCGAGGTTGAGGTTGATGCTCAGCGCCTCCGACGTCGGCATCTGGTCCACCGTGATCGTGTCGGTGAACGTCGCCGAGGGCGAGCCGCTCGCCCCGACCCCCTCGTCGAAGGTCAGCTCCGCCTTCGTCGGGCTGCTGGCTGCCCAGGTCAGCGCGACCTGCGAGGCGTTCGCCGGCGCGCCCAGCAGCTCGGAGGTATCGAGGGTCAGGCTGGCCGTCGCCGGCACGGGCGTCAGCCGCAGCCCGCTGTCGTTGAGGTCGAGGATCGAGGCGCCGGGCGGCGGCGGGTTCAAGGCGAGCTGGTTCTGGTACAGCCCGCCCAGGAACTTCACCGAATCCGGCGTGCCGCTGGAGGTGAGCGCCATGCCCAGGCTGTGCACGGTGCCGCCGAAGACGTTCGGCGTGAAGACCAGTTGCTCGCTGGCGGGGATGAACTTCGACTCCGGCGCCGGGTTGGCGCGCGTGTCGTAGCCCCAGAACAGGTAGGGCGGCGCCGCCAGGCTCTCGCTGTTGAAGGGGTCCATGGGGAAGGCGATGATCGCCGTCAGGTCGGGGGCGATGTTCCCCTTCGAGTCCGGCAGGGCGGTGATCGTCAGGCGGAGCTGGAAGGGCGGGCCGAGCAGTTGCTCGACCAGCACCTGGATGTCGTGGCCGCCCTGGCCGGTGGCGCCGTTGTTGTCGACATCGATCTGCTTGGGCGAGCCGGCTTTAAACGCCGTGATCTGCTCCACCACGCCGCCGGGTGCGCTGGGATTGCTGGAGCGCGTGATGATCGCGAAGGGCACCGGGTACTGCGCCAAGGCCTGCTGAATGCTGCTCGCCGAGAGCTTGTTCAGCACGTCCAGCAGATTGAAGTCGCCGGGGCTTGGCGGCGAGATCTGCGCGTGGCCGAGAGTCGCGGGCCGCGCCGCCGAACCGAGCGCCAGCGCCAGCAGCAGCGCTGCAAGCCAGATCAGACGAGGGAGCGATCGGGGCCGAGCCGGGTGGAGGAGACGGTGCGGGTGCGGGTTCACGATGCGTCCTCCTGCTGGCGGGGCGCCTGCCGCTGCACGGCTCACCGGCGCGGGTGGCCGGCGAACCGAGTCGCACCGCGGCGACGCTCCCGGCTGTGGCATCGGGCAGCGCGATGGCCACGGGCCATCTCCGGCGTACGCCTGCGGACGATAGACCTCCTGTGGTGGTGCGGGCGGGACACCAAATACGGTTTAGGACAAATCGTTCAGGGAATCCCAACAACGTTACCGTGCCCCCGGTCCGCCTGTCGCGCTTCTCGCGAACCACTTTTGTGAACGGAATCGGACAATTTTGCGAATCTGCGGGAGTGCCCGACCGCGCGAACGCGCCGGCCGGCCTCATGCACAGAAACGGCCGCGTGCGCACGCGGCGCCGCCAGATCGGGCAGGCGTGAGAGGAGTGACGGCGGGGCCAGCGCCGCGGCGCTAGATGCCCTTGCCGCCGGCGAAGTGCCGCTGCACCACGTCGCGCACCCGCCGCTCGTCGAGATCGTGGGCGGCCATGCAGGGCGCCATCTCGGCCAATACCGCGTCCGTGTCGCCCAGCTTGAGGTAGCGCTTGTACTGGTCCTCGTGCTCGATGCCGAGGGCGCGGCCGAAGACGGTGAGGTAGTGCTCGATCGTCAGCGGAGAGTCGGCCTCGTAGCCGCAGAGCAACCGCTGGCAGCCGTGATACAGCGTCGCCAGCGTCTGCGCGCCCTGCGTCACCGCCGCCTCGAGCTGCCGCGCCACCCGCGCCCGCCAGACCGCCTGGGCCGCGGGTGTGGCCGGCCAGGTGCAACTGCGCCCCCAGCCGTCTTCGCAGCCGGGGTCCAACAGCTCGATGCCGGGCACGGCCGCGAGCAGGCCGCGTACGGCGTCGCGCTCGCGGCGGCGTGGCTCGCTGTCGTTGTGATAGTGCAGCGCCACGCGGCCCGCCCGTGGCCGGCGCTCCGGCAGCAGCTCAAGGTGCTCCAGCAGGTACTCGGAGACGTGCTGGACCTTGTAGGGCACATCGGCCTGCACCACTTCGTCGTAGAAGTAGATGCAGGAGGGGCACCACATCACCACGCGCTCCGGCTGAAACTGCTCGAAGTAGCGCAGTGTGTTGGCGCTGATGTTGCCGGCCAGGTCGGCGTCGCCCTCGCGGTGATGCACGATGCCGCAACAGTAGGCCGGGCCGCCCACCATCTCGAATGGCTGCCCCGTGGCCCGGCTCACCAGGCCGAACACGTCGCTGACCGTGCGCACCAGGTGGCCGGTGCGCAGGATGTTGCAACCGAGATACAGCAGCACGGGCACGCGCCGCGGCGCCCGCGGCGGGCGGCTGTGCCAGGTCTGCTCGGATGGCAGCATCTGCAATTTGTTGAGCAGCAGGCCATCGCCGAAGTAGCCGGCGTAGTCAAATCCGCTGCGGATGTTCGTCTTGCCGGCCATCGTCACGCTCCCCGCGGGCGCGGCCGCCGCAACGGCGCGGCGCAGGCCCGCGCTTAGTATAGCGGGCCGCCGGACGCCGCCGATGGCCCGGCTGGATCCGTCACGCGGCCGCCAACGATAGGGGTTTCCCCTACTGCGCCGGTCGCCGCGCGCATAACCAGAACCAGCACCGCATAGACAGAGAGCCGATCGGCTATGATCACGCAGTACACACACGGATAACACGTTCAAAATCGTGTCGTCTGCCGCGGGCAATGGCAGCGTGCCGGTTTGCCACCCGCGTGCGCCGGCCGGCAGGCGACCAAGGGCTCGACCATGTCCTTCCCACCGGGCCGCTCCCGGCCGCTGGCCCCCTCCCGCACCACCGCGCTCGCCACACCCGCGTTTGCACAGGCGCTGGCCGCGGGCGATGCGGCGCGCGTGGCCGCGCTGCTGCGGCGCGATCCGGCGCTGGCCGCCGCGCTGCTGCCCGATCCCCGCGATCCTGCCCGGCCGCAGTCGGAGCGGCTCGCGCCCATGCACGCCGCCGCCCGCGCCGGCGATACGGCACTGCTCACGGCGCTGCTGGCCGCCGGCGCGCGGCCGGACGCCCGCGACGCCGCCGGCTACACGCCGCTGCACCATGCGGCGCTGCGCGGCCATGCGGCCGTGCTGCAGCAACTGCTGGACGCGGGCGCGGACCCGGCGGCGCTCGCGAGCTGGGAGGGAACGCCCCTGCACCTGGCGTCGGCGGCGGGCCGAGCCGGCTGCGTGCGCCGGCTGCTGAAGGCGGGCGCCCCTCCCAACGCGCGCGACGCCTCCGGCTGCACCCCCCTGCAACTTGCCGCGAGCGCCGGGCATGCCGCGGCCGCACAGTCCCTGCTCGCCGCCGGCGCCGACGCCGGGGCGAGAGACGCCGACGGCAGCACGCCCCTGCACCATGCCGCGCGTGAACATGCCGACGCCGTTGTGCGCCTGCTGGTCGCGCGCGGCGGCCGTCCCGACAGCTTCAACCGCCTCGCCGAAACGCCGGGCGATCTGGCCGTCGCGGACCCCGCTCCGGGCGCGCCGTAGCCGGCGCCCGCCGCTCACCCGGCCCCGCGGCGCCCGCGCCACGCTTGAGCCGGGTTCGCTGCCGGCGGCCCCAGCAGCCCGGAATCCGGGCGTTGTGCTCCGCTTTGCCGCCGCCGCAGGCACCGCTTCATCTGCGCCTCCATGCCGCGGGCTGCACTTTGAGGAGAGCGGCAAGCGCATGTGCTGAGCCCAGGCAATCCGAAGGAGGAGGTGTACCGATGTGTGGAGGCCCTGGAGATGTCACGATACTGCCCGACGACAGCCTCTGGTCGATCGCGCAGCGCGTCTACGGCAACGGCGCCATGTGGAACGCAACTCTTCGCGCTCAACGCCGGCCAGATGCTGCGGATCGCGTAGCGTCTGTCCGGAGCGGCAACGTCAGTGGGCCGGAGCCGTGCGCTTCGGCCCACTGACGTTGCTTCACGCCGATCGCGGTGGTCGGGCATCTGCGTCGCGCGGGTGGCTCGGCGGGGCGCAGCGGCCGTCCTCCGGCGGCAGGCGCACGCTCAAGTCGAACAGGCGCTCAAGCTCCGCCCGCGGGTCGCGGCAGAGACCGGCGTGCACGGGTGAGGTCTGCACCAGCGTGCTGCGCGGCGTCACCAGCCAGTCGAAACGCCGGGCAAGGGGCAGGCCGCCGATCTCGCCGGCTTCCGCCGCGCCCGCGCAGACCAGCGCGATCAGGTCCAGGTGCTGCTGCACCGCATCGAGGTCATCCGCGCTGAGCCAGGGCGCGAACACGGCCAGCCGTGCCCGCTCGAGCGCGAGGCGCGCGGCGAGGAAGCGCTGTTCCAGGCAGCAGAGCACGACGCCCGCGTTGAGGAACTCCTCACGCTCGACGCGGGGCACCACGCGCACGACGGCGTACTCAAAAACGCTCGCTGCGGGCACGCATCGCCTCTTCCGCGAACGCGCGCGGCGCGCGCAAGCGCTCGATCAGGTACTCGGCGTAGGCCCGTCGCTGCGCCGCTGCGTCGGTGAACGCTTCATCCTCTTCCAGCCAGGCGTCGGGGATCTGCTCGACGATGCCCTGCAACAGGGCGGGGGTGAGCAGTTCGCCGAGCCGCATGTCGGCCTCGGCCAGCGCCGTGGCGAAGCGCAGCAGCACATGCTCGCGGATCTGCGGAAACGGCCGCCGCGCCCGCTCAAGGTAGCCGGGCCAGTCGTAGTGGAAGAAGAAGGAGGCGCCGTTGTCGATCAGATATACCTGCTTGTGCCAGACGAGCAGGTTGGGATTGCGCGGCGTGCGATCGACGTTGCTGACCAACGCGTCGAACCAGACGACGGCCGAGGCCAGCTCCGCAGTGGGCCGCGGCGGCACGGCCGGATCAAAGGCGAACGCGCCGGGCAAAAAGTCCATTGCCAGGTTGAGGCCGGCACTCGCCTCGATCAGCGCCTTGATCTCCGGGTCGCGCTCGGAGCGGCCCAACACGGGGTCCAGCTCGGCGAAGACGACTTCGGGCACGGGCAGCGCGAGGGCGCGCCCAAGCTCGGCGGCCAGCAGCTCGGCGATCAGCACCTTCGGCCCCTGGCCGGCGCCGCGGAACTTGAGCACATAGGTGCCCAGGTCGTCCGCCTCGACCACGGCGGGTAGCGAGCCGCCCTCGCGCAACGGCGTGACGTAGCGCGTGACTGTGACCGTGCGCACGACGGGCAGCGTGGCCCTCATCCTCACTTCGTTTCTGTGGCCCCGCTCCTTCTCCCAATACTGGAGAGAAGGAGCGGAGCGATCCAGTGGCGAAAGTTCCCAGGTTAGCGGAGCGCTGCCGGGGCACGCGGTGCGCCTCTTCGCGGCCCGCTTCGCTCTACGACGGATCGCCCCTCTCTTCCATACGCTCGCAGCGCGTGGCGGATCTCGCGCCGCCTGAGTACGGGAGAGAGGTGGTCAGGATGAGTGAGGGCCAACGCGCTCGCCCACCACCAGCACGTGCGAGCTGAGGCCCATCAGCGTCGGCTCGCGCTCCACGGCGCGGATCGCTTCCAGCAGCAGCTCGCGCCGGCGTGCATCGTCCCACCAGGCGGCCAGATCGCGCACGACGAACTGCGGTCCTTCGACGGCGACGCGATCGACGATAACAAAGCCGGCCTCCGCGACCTCGTCGCGCAGATCGTCCGGATGGTGGAAGTAGGCCGTGGTCCAATATTGTTTCTCGGTGGGATTGCGGTGCTGGCCGTCGCGCAGGCCGCCCCACATCAGCGTCAGAAACTCCGGATCGTCCATCGACTCGAAGTAGAGGCCGGTGAGCAGACCGGCAAAGCGCGAGACGCCGACGGCGAAGACGCGCCCGCCCGGCCGCAGCACGCGGCGGGCCTCCCGCAGCGCCCGTACGCGGTCTTCTCGTTCGGTCAGGTGATAGAGCGGACCGAGCAGCAGCGCCACGTCGGCGCGCGCCTCCGCGAGCGGCAGCGAGCGCGCATCGCCCTGGATGATGCCGTCCAGCGGCGCTTCCGGCGGCTGGTCGGCCGCCGCACGTACGAGCCGGGTGTGCGCGGATACCAGGTCGAGCAGAATCACCCTGTAGCCGGCAGCCGCCAGCCAGCGGGCGTACAGCCCCGTGCCGCCGCCGATATCCAGCACCGTTGCAGGCGGCCGCGGCAGGTGGCGCCGCAGCAGCTCCTGCGTGCGTGCGAACTCCAGCGCACCGCCGGCGTCCTTCGACAGCCGCACCGTCTCCGGCTCGCGCGTGTAATAGGCGACGACCTCGGCCAGTTCCGGCGTCAGCGCCATCGCCGCTTCACTCCCAATTGCCTCGTTCGCTTCCGCCAGAGCAGGATACACGAGGCGCGGCGCCCGCGATGGCGCTACCATGCAAACCGGCGGCGATTCCATCTGCTCGTCTGTCTGCCCGAGGAGGCGATGCGCCATGCCCGACATCCGCGACCTGTCCGAGCAGCTCTGGAACGGCACGCTGAGCACGGCGGAGATGCACCCGGTGCACGGCCGCGTGCCGGAGGGCCAGGAGCTGGCCGAGGGGCTGCTCTACTACAAAGGCGTCGCCAGCGCCAACACGCTGGACACGGGCGACGGCCTGGTGATGCTCGATACCGGCGCCGTCAACGATCGCCGCCGCCTGCACGAAGCGGTGCGCGCCTGGCGGCCGGCGGCGCCGCTCGTCGCCGCCGTCTTCTCGCACCATCACGTGGACCACATCTTCGGCGTCGGGCCGTTCGAAGAGGAGGCGCAGGCGCGCGGCTGGGCGGCGCCGCGCGTCTACGCCCACGCGCTGATTCCCGCCAACTTCGACCGCTACCGCAAGACGCAGGGCTGGAACACGGCGATCAACCTGCGCCAGTTCGAGCTGCCGCCCGACCGCTTCCGCTGGCCGGCCGAGTACCGCTACCCCGACGTGACCTATCAGCAGGCGCTCACCTTCACCACCGCCAACCTGACCTTCGCCCTGCATCATGCCCGCGGCGAAACCGAAGACGCCACCTGGACCTGGGTGCCAGAGCGGAGACTGCTGGCGCCCGGCGACCTGTTCATCTGGGCGGTGCCGAACGCGGGCAACCCGCAGAAGGTGCAGCGCTACGCGGGCGAGTGGGCGGCGGCGCTGCGCGAGATGGCGGCGCTGGGCGCCGAGATCATGCTGCCCGGCCACGGCCTGCCGATCTTCGGCGCCGTCCGCATCCGCCAGGCGCTGCTGGACACGGCCGAGCTGCTCGACTCGCTCGAAGCGCAGGTGCTGTCGCTGATGAACGTGGGCGCCACGCTGGACCGCGTGCTGCACGAGGTCAAAGCGCCCGCGCACCTGCTGGAGAAGCCGTATCTGCGGCCGGTGTACGACGACCCGCAGTTCCTGCTGCGCAACATCTGGCGGCTTTACGGCGGCTGGTGGGACGGGGAGCCGGACAACCTGCTGCCCGCGCCCCGCGCCGAACAGGCGCGCGAGTGGCTGCAACTGGCCGACGGCCTGGCGAATGTGCTGGCGCGGGCGGCAGTGCTGAAAGCAGCGGGCAACCTGCGCCTCGCCTGCCATCTGGTCGAGGTCGCCGTGATCGCGGAGCCGGCCTCGCGCGAGGCGCACGAGCTGCGCCGCGAGATCTATGCGCAGCGCGCCGCCGGAGAGCCCTCCAGCATGGCCCGCAACATCCTCAACCACGCCGCGCTGGCCAGTGCCCAGGGCAAACGCGACCTCGCCGGCCAGGCGTGAACGGAGCACGATCCCATGTCCTCATCGCCGCTCACCGCTGCCTTTGAGCAGCGCCGCGAGGCGCTGGTCGCCCGGCTCGAACGGCTGACGCGGGAGGACGAGCGCATCGCCGCGCTCTGGTTGCAGGGCAGCCTTGCCGCCGGCACGGCCGACGCGCTCTCCGATGTCGATGCCTACCTCGCCGTCGTCGACGAGCAGTTCGATGCCGTCTACGGGGCCCGCAGAGAACTCGCCGAGTCGCTGGGTGCGCTGCTGTTCAGCGTCGACTCGCTGATTCCGGGATTGCTCGCGCTCCACTGCGTGGTCGAAGGGCCGGTGAAACTGAACCTGTTCTTCGAGCGGGCGAGCCAGGCGCCGAACGTCGATCGGCCCGCCGTGCGCCTGCTGGTGGACAAGACCGGGCTGGAGCCACGGCTGAAGCGCGGCTGGCGGCCGTCGGTGCAGAGCGCGGCGCAGCGCCTGCAGGCGGTCTTCAGCGGTACACGGCAGGGCTGCACCTGGCCGGTGCGCCTCTTGCTGCGCGGGCAATGGTGCGTCTTCACGATGGTCGAGCTGGAGGTGATCAACGACAACCTGGCGCTGCTCATGGCGGTGCAGACCGACCCGGCGCTGCTCTTTCACAACCGGCTCTCGTATCCGCGCCTGCTGCGGCCGGAGCAACGGGACAAACTGGACCGCCTGACGCAGGCGCTGCTGGCAGCGGTTGTCCGCCGCGATCTCGGGGCGATCCGCGACGTGCACCTGCGCATCAATGCGGCGATCGTGCGCGAGGGCCGCGCCGCCTACGCCGCACTCGACCTGACCTATCCCGGCAGCGAAGCGGGCGATGCGGCGATCCACGCCTTCTACGCGCGCCTGGCCGCTGGAGGATGCCGGCCAGCTCCCGGACCACTGATCGGGTTGGGCGGAGGCGACGCGGCCGCCCCGCTCAGGCGCGCGGCCGGGCTGGCTCGACGCCGTTGCCGTAAAACGCCGTCTGGCAGGCCGGGCCGCAGAAGTGGGCGCGCAGATCGGCAAGCGTGCTGTGGCAGTGGGCGCAGCAGCGCGGCATGGAACCGTGCTCGCGGTAGAAGGCGAGCTGGCGTTCCAGGTCGGCGACGATCGCGCTCACGCTGCTCCGCGGCAACAGGCGGCGCAAATCGGTAGCAAACGAGATCAGCTGCAGATCTTCCGGCCAGTCGGTCAGCAGCAGCGGCGGCGCCTCGGGGTACTTCAGGCGGTGAAGCAAATACGCCAGGCGATCGGCTTCACGGCCCAGGTAGGCGGCTGGCATCCGGCCGAAACCTTTCCTCTATGCGGGCACACACGGTGCATTCCCACCATAGAGGGCCGATCTCGGGCTGACGAGTCCCCCCGCGCGGTTATGGTCCACTGTCAGGAAACTGGCAGCATACCCCGCACAAAGGCTCCGGCTGCGATCTGAACCGGCTCAGCCGGCGACGGCGGTGTGCGCGAAGATCGCCTGCAGGCGCTCCTGCCGGCGCCGAGCCTCGCTCCACCACACCCAGCAGCGGGCATGGAACGCCTGCCGCTCTCCGGGGAGCGATCCCTCCGTCCGCACCATCAACGCTTCGTCGATCGGGGCGATCACCTGGTTGCAGCCAGCGCAGGTCGGTTGCATCTCATCCTCCGTCAGACTGCGACGCGTCGCAGCCCAGATACGCCGGTTTCTCGGTCGCGAAGACGGCACGGCCAGTTCCTTCCTCAGACTCTTCCCTTCCCCTCTGTCGAGGCGTCTCTCTATCTGAATTCGTGAGAAGACGGCCCGCGCTTAACCACGCGGCGGCATCAGCGCCCGGCACGGCGCCGGCCATGTAGCGGCGCGGCCGCCGATCGTGTCTCCTACTCGTATGAACGGTGTGGCGGGGCAAATTGGTCCACGGACGGGGGAACCCGGTGTTGTGCCGAACTGCCCGGCCCGCACACTCGTTCCCGCTTCGGCTGGGCGGCGTCCGCCGCCCGATCGTTCGGCGCATGCCGCCTTCAACATTGACGCGCACGTTAATGTCGGTCTACGCTGCCGGCAGTGCCCTGACGGGAAGGAGCTGCGTGATGGCCGGTCCAATCGTGCAAACCGCGGCGGGCGCCCTGCAGGGCGATAGCGAGGCGAACGGCGTGCTCGTCTTCCGTGGCGTGCCCTACGGCGCGCCGACGGGCGGCGCCCGCCGCTTCCTGCCGCCGCTGCCGGCGGAGCCATGGCGCGGCGTGCGCGACGCCACGGCCTTCGGCCCGATCTGCCCGCAGGGCGGCGCCGTGGCCACGGGCTCGCTCGCCGACCAGCGCACGATCGGCTTCCTGCCCGACCTGCCGCAGAGCGAGGACTGCCTGGTGCTCAACGTCTGGACGCCGGGCACGGATACCGCGGCCCGCCGGCCGGTAATGCTCTGGCTGCACGGCCGCGGCTACGCCGAGGGCGCCGGCAGTGAAGGCTGGTACAACGGCGCCGCGCTGGCCCGCCGCGGCGATGTCGTCGTCGTCACGATCAACCACCGCCTCAACGTCTTCGGCTACCTGCACCTCGCGGATCTCGACCCCGCCTTTGCCGGCTCCGGCGTGGCCGGGTTGCTCGACGTGGTACTGGCCCTCCAATGGCTGCGCGAGAACATCGCGGCCTTCGGCGGCGACGCCAGCAACGTCACGATCTTCGGCGAGTCGGGCGGCGGCGCCAAGGTCAGCACGCTGCTCGCCATGCCCGCGGCGGAAGGGCTGTTTCACCGCGCGATCGTGCAGAGCGGCCCCAGCCTGCGCGGCACCGAGGCGGCCGAGGGCACCGCCTTCGCCGAGCGCTTGCTCGCGCATCTCGGCCTCAGAGCGAACGAGGCGGCAAAGCTGCAGACCCTGCCGCACGCGCAGCTGACCGCGGCGCTGGCGAGCCTGCCGGCGCCCAGCGACGGCGGCATGAACATGGCCGGCGCCCCGCGCCGCGCCGCGCTCTGGCTGCGGCCGGTCGTCGATGGCGCCTATCTGCCGCAGCATCCCTTCGATCCGGTGGCCGCGCCGACGGCGGTGCCGGTGCCGCTGCTGATCGGCACGAACAAGGATGAGGCCGCGCTCTTCCTTGCCGGCGACCCGCGCCGGCGGCGGCTCGAAGAGCACGAGCTGCTGGAGCGGCTGACGCGACTACTGGGCGATCGGCGCGACGAGATCCTCGCCGTCTACCGCCGCACCCGGCCAGAGGCCACCCCCTGGGATCTGCTGATCGGCATCTCCAGCGAGCCCACGCGCCTCTCCTCGATCCAGCTCGCGGAGCGCAAGGCCGCGGGCGGCCCGGCGCCGGTCTTCATGTATCTCTTCACCTGGGAGAGCGACGCGCTGGGCGGGCTGTTCAAGTCCTGCCACGCGCTGGAGATCCCGTTCGTCTTCAACCAGCCGGCCGCCGCGCCGTTCACGGGCAGCAAGCCCAACCGCGCCGAGCTGGCCGCCTCGATGAGCGACGCCTGGGCGGCCTTCGCCCGCAACGGCGACCCAAACGGCGCGGGCCTGCCGCACTGGCCGGCCTATTCCGCGGAGCGGCGCGCCACCATGCTCTGCGACGTGCCCTGCCGCGTCGAAGAGGACCCGCGCCGCGAAGAGCGGCTGGTCTGGGCCGGCATGGCGCTGCGACGGTAACCGGCGGTCGCGGGCGGTTGCCGGCGCTACGTCGTCATCAGCGTGGGCGAGCGGCGCTCGGGCGCGATCGCGTCGGGGCCGAGCACGTACGCTTCCTTCTGGTAGACCTGGATGCGGTGGCAGCCGTGGTCGCAGATGAAGAGGCGGCCCTCGGTGTCCACGCGCACCGAGCCGGGGCCTTTGAGCCGTTTCTGCGGCTCCAGCCGCGCCATCTCGCGCAGGCGCAGCGGCTTCGGGTTGGCCAGCAGGTAGTCGCGGGCCACGCGCGAGAGGGTGGCGTCGCCCACGAACTGCTCGACGTAGCGGCCCTCCGGGCTGAAGAGCTGCACGCGGTTGTTGCCCCAATCGGCCACGTAGATGTCGCCGTCGCGGTCGACCGCAAGACCAGCCGGGCGGTTGAACTGGCCCTCCTCCGCGCCAGAGCTGCCGAAGGCGCTCACAAACTCGCCGCCGGCGTCGAAGATCTGCACGCGGTCGTTGCGCCAGTCGCTGACGTAGATGCGGCCCTCATCGTCCACGGCGATGCCCCAGGGCATGTTGAACTCGCCGGGGCCAGTGCCGAAGCGGCCGAACGCGGAGATAAAGCGCCCATCGCGGGAAAACCTCTGCACGCGGTGGTTCATCGTGTCCACCACGAGCAGGTTTTCATCGCTGCCTCCATCTGAATTCTCGAAGGCGATGCCGGAAGGGCGGTTGAGCTGGCCCTCGCCGCTGCCCGCCTCGCCCCACGTGCCGAGGCATTTGCCCTCGCCGTCCATGATCGTGATACGGTTCAGCGCCTCATCGGAGATGAAGAGCCGCTCCTCGCGATCGCGGATCAGCGCCGCGGGCCAGATGAACTTGCCCTCGGCCGTGCCGGCACCGCCGATCGTGTCGCGGTCGTCGTCGTCCCAGCTGTAGCGGCGGATCTCCGTGCCCAGCTCGCCGCGGCAGAGCACGTAGATGCGGCCCTCCTCGCCCAGGGCGATGTCCACCGGGTTGGTGGTCAGGCGGCGCATGCCCAGCGTCTTGATGTAGGGGAAGCCCGCCCGCAGCAGGGCGTGTGCTCGTGGCATTGGTGGTTTGCCTCCCTGTACTTGGTCCCTGCACTGCACCGGCCGTTGATCGGCCCGCACGCCGCGTTCGGCCCTCACCCCCGGTCGATCTCACGGTCCCAATCCTGGGAGAGGGGAGCTTCGGCACGAACTGAGAAGAAGACTCCCCTTCCCCTGGCATTGGCGGCAACAGGCATGAACCGGGTGATGAGGGCCACGCGCCCTAATTGCGGAACGGCCGGATCTGCTCGTAGCTGCCGCCGACGATCGGGTTGGCGTCCAGCCCCAGCCACTGCTCGAGCACCGTGGCGTAGACGCCGCGGAAGTCGATGTGGTGGCGCAGGTCTTCGCCATTGAGCTGCTGGCTCGGCTCCAGCGAGGGGTACTGGCCGTAGAGGCCGCCCTGCACCGGCTTGCCGATCAGGTAGGCGCCGCCACCGGAGCCGTGGTCGGTGCCGCTGCCGTTGTCCTTGATGCGCCGGCCGAACTCGGTGAAGACCAGCATCACCACATTGTCCGCGGCGTTGTGCTCGTCGAGGTCCTGGAAGAAGTCGGCGACGGCGCCGGACAGCTCGCCCAGCAACTTCGGGTGCGTGGCCAACTGCGTGGCGTGGCTGTCGTAGCCACCGTGCTGCGTGTAGAAGACGCGCGTGCCCAGGCCGGCCAGGTGCACGCGCGCCACGTCGCGCAGGCTCTTCGCCAGCGGGTTGTCGGCGTACTGCACCGTCGATTGATACTTCTCCGGCGCCTGCTTGAGCAGGTCGGCGCCGGTGAGCACGTCGACACCCGTGTGGCTCAAGTAGTCCTTGACGATGCCGGCGCCGACGGCGGGCGTGTACATCTCGCGGAAGATGTCCAGCGCCTCGTCGCGCTGCGCTTGCGCCTTGATCCCGCTCATCAGGCCGTAGGAGTCGAGATCGCCGACGGACGTCACCGGCACCTCCGGCGCCGCCAGCGCCCGCGGCAGCCCGCGCCCGAAGCTGATGCCGGTGAGCACGTTCTCGTGGCGCGGGTCCAGGTCGCGGATCGCCTTGCCCAGCCAGCCCTCCGTCGCCACCTTCTCCGGCTCGCAGGTGTGCCAGATATCCATGCCGCGGAAGTGCGAGCGGTTGTGGTTCGGATAGCCGATGCCCTGGACCACGGCCACCGTGCCCTGGTTGTACAACTCGTTGAAGCGCGCGAGCTGCGGGTGGAAGGCCAGCGTCTTGTCGATCGGGATCACCTGCTCCTCGGCCACGCGCACCGTCGGCCGCGAGTCGTGGTAGATGCCGTCTTCGTAGGGAATGACAGTGTTGAGGAAGTCGTTGCCGCCGCTGAGCTGCAGCACCACCAGCACCGGTTCACGTTCGGCAGCCGCCATCTCGAATTCCCTCTCTTGTCTGAATCTGCGCCCCGCCCCGCACGGCGCTAGGCGAACTGGTACTCGGGCGAGGCCACGATCAGCTGCAGCATCCGCGCCACGCGGCCGCGGCTCTCTTCCTGCTCCGCCTCGGAGCCGAAGCGCAGCTCGCCGCCGGACTCGGCGAAGCGCAAGAGCGCCGCGCGCGTGGTCGAGCTGGCGTCCAGCGGCCCAGCCAGCTCCAGGCAGCGATCGACGAAGGCCGCGGGGGTGAGCGGCGCGCCGCTGCTCTTCAGCTCCGCGGCGATCGCCTGCACGCCGGGCTTGCGCACGTCGCCGATTTCGTTGGCGGCGAAGTTGACGCGCTCGTTCAGCGTGCCGCCGTCGATCCACTCCTTGCCCGTGTGCCAGCCCTCGACCGTGGGTGGATTCATCAGCCGCTGGCCCATCAGCCCCGCGGCGCCGGGCAGCGCCAAGAGGCCAGGCTCAGGCTGGCGATGCGCGCCGGAGAGCTTGACGGTACCCACCACCAGCTCGATTGGGCTCTTCACGCGGCGGAAGCGCGCCTCTTTGAAGAAGTCGGAGTTGAACAGCACGCGCAGGATCGAGCGGATGTCGCCGCCGGTGGCGTTGTACGCCGCGATCAGCGCCTCGATCGCCTCCGGGTCGGCGGGCGGCGTCTGCTGCCAGGCGGGCACCTGCGGCTCGTCGGCCACGAAGAAATTATAGAGGTGGCGGGCGATGAAGCGGGCGGTGGCCGGCTGCTTGACGATGATCGCGACGATGTCTTCGCCGTTGAAGCGGCCCGTCTCGCCCAAAAAGGTCTTCTCGCTGTCGTCGTGGTCCTCGGCCCGGTAGACGAAGTGCGAGGGATAGTAGCCGTAAGGGTAGATGGGGATCGGCTGCGTGACCGTCCAGCCGGTGAAGGCCCGCGCCGCCATCTTCACGTCCTGCTCGGAGTAGTTTCCCAGGCCCATGGAGAACAGCTCCATCAGCTCGCGGCCGTAGTTCTCGTTGGGCGCGTCGCGGTGGTTCTCGGAGTTGTCCAGCCAGTAGATCATCGCCGGGTCGCGCGAGAGCTCGAGCAGGATGGTTTGCAACGGCTGCAGGCCGACGCGGCGAAACAGCTCGATCTGGCTGAGCGACGACGGTGTGTGCTCGCTCTTATCCCAGCCGGTGGCGAAGAGGCCGTGCCAGAACAGCGCCAGCTTCTCTTCCAGTGGCCGGCGGGAGTTGACCATGCGGTAGATCCAGCGGGCGTTCCACGTGCCCGGCGAATCCTGGTGCACGAGACCGGGAAAGTAGCGGCGCAGGATGTCGTCGTCGACGTCGGGCTGATCTTCGGGGTGCAGCAGCTCTTCGACCACGGACTCGTAGCTGCGCCCGGCGTAGGCATCGAGCTCGGCGCGGCTGGCGCCGAAGCCGGCGCGGCGCATGAGATGGGCGAGCAAGGCCACATCGCTCTCGGCCACGATTCCCTCCTCAGATCGGTTGTTGCCTTCGTGATCGCAGGCGATGGCAGGCGGCGAGGCAGATAGCCGCGGCGCTGCCCGCGTGGCCCTCGCCGGACTCCTTCGTAATACACCAGGCGCGGCAGCGCGACAACCAGGGCATGCCATCGGCGGACGGGGCGGCGCGTTCGAGCAGTGATCGGCACGGCGGCGAAGCGGGGCAGCGCCGGCGGCACCGCGCGTGCTGCAGGCGGCAGGCCAGCCATGAGCGCGCGACGTGGCGGCCGCAGCGTGGCGACGCTCTGCTGTTCCCGCTCACACGCGCACGGCTCTATGCTGCAGAGGCCCGCGGCGCAGGCCGCCCGCCGGCGCGGCGCCAGAGCTATGAGACATGCCAGAGGAGCAATGACGATGCCGCGTCTCCGCCAGGTGCCCCGCGCCGAGGCCACGCCCGCGGTGCTGCCCATGTACGACCGCCTCTTCGGTCAGCGCGACCCGGTGGCCGAGCCCGGCACGGCCACCGGCACGCCCGGCAACTGGTGGACGGTGATGGCGCAGTCGCCGGAGATCTTCCAGTCGTTCGTCGGCCAGTTCGGGCTGATCGGCAGCAAGAGCCGGGTGCTGCCGCCGCGCTTCCGCGAGCTGGGCATCACACGCACCGGCTTCGCCGCCGGCAGCCGCTTCGTCTTCTCCCAGCACTGTAAGGCCTGCCGCTCGGTCGGCATCACGGAGGAACAGATCGCGGACCTGCCGGTCTGGGCGTCCTCCGCGCAGTTCGACGCGGCCGACCGCGCCGTGCTCGCTTACACCGACGAGCTGGTGCTGGCCGACGGCCGCGTGCAGGACGCAACCTTCGCCCGGCTCAAGGCGCTGCTCTCCGACGAAGCGATCCTGGAGCTGACCTTCATCGTCTGCACCTACCGCCTGCACGCGACGATGTGCCGCGCCCTGCGCCTGGAGTACGACGACGTGCCCGAGCGCGTCGCCGAGATCCCGGCGCCGGCGCCGGGCGCCGCCGCGGCCGACATCATGCGGCAAATCAGCCGCGAGTGAAGGCGCGGCGGCCGTAACGTGCATCGGCCGAGGCGCTCCCGCAAGCCAATGTCACCCGCGCAGAGCCGCCTGATCGACATGCCATCTCGTGGCTACGCGGCACCGGCTCCGGCCTCCGCGCAGTGAACGCCTGGTGTCGAACGTCACCGCATTCATAGGAACATCGGAGGAACATCGGAGACACATCGGAACATCCAGCAGCCAAGGGAGACGGCGCGGCGCGGCGCCTGCAGAACAGCAACGGACCTGAGAGGTGGATGATCCGGCTGGGGACCGCGTCCCTAGGCGACCGGTTGGCCCTCCTCCAGCGGATAGCCGCGCTCCTTCCAGCCGCCGGAGCCGCCGACGAGGTTGACGGCATTGGCGAAGCCCTGCTGGCGCAGGAAGCGCGTGGCCCGTTCGGAGCGCGCGCCGCTCTGGCAGACGATCAGTAACTCGCCGTCGCGCGGCAGCTCGGCCAGGCGGTCGGCAAGCTCGCACTGCGGGATCGAAACGGCGCCGGGAAGGTGGAACGCCGCGTACTCGTGGGGCTCGCGCACGTCGACGATGAACGGCCGTTTTTCGGCGATGAAGGCGGGCGCCGCCTCCAGCGCCAGCTCCGGCACAGGATCCATGCCGTGCGGCGAGGCCCAGCCGGCCGCCATCTGGCCGACATTCGTGGCGATGATCGCGTCCATGTTCAGCGGCTTCGCCGGCACCGTGCCGGAGATCAGCTGCACAAACGCCTGCTCCGCGCCATCCGGCTGCTCGCGCAACGGCTCCAGCACGGGATTGTAGCGCCGCTCGAAACCGATCGTCGTGCTCGGCCGGCCGCACATGCCCTTGCCGCAGGGGCCGTCGAAGTGGCCGGGGAAGACCTCCACCCAGTCCGGCAGCTCCAGCAGGCGGTTCACACTCTGGAAGAGCGAGCGGGCGCCCGCTTCACCGCCGAAGTCGGGCCGGCCCACGTCGCCCACCAGCAGCGTGTCGCCGGTGAGCACCATCGAGGGCTCGTGGCTGCGCGCGTCGTTGATCACCAGCAGCGAGATCGCCTCGGGCCGGTGGCCGGGCGTGTGCAGCACACGCAGCCGCACCTGGCCGGCGTGCAGCTCGTCGCCGTCGTCCAGCGGGCGGAAGGGAAAGCCGACCTCGGCCGAGCGGTGCAGGCAGAGCTCGGCGCCGGTGGCGGCCGCCAGCGCCCGTGCGCCGGAGACGTGATCGGCGTGGATGTGCGTGTCGATCACCGAGAGAATGCGGAAGCCGTGCTGGCGCGTCAGCTCCAAATAGGGCTCGATCTCCACCGCCGGATCCACCACCATCACCTCGCGCGCCGGGCGCGAGCCGACGATGTAGGCGGAGCACCCGCAGTCTTCGTGCAACTCCTGGTGGAAGTACATGTCCGGCATGGTGCACTCCTTCAGCGTGCGAATTGGTCCGGCGCGGCGGGAATGTACGCAATTCTTTCATACACTGTAATGCGCTGCGACGGCCGCGCCAATCGGATCGGCAGAAAAATTCCCCCCTCCGCACCGCCCGTGTGAGCGCCGGCCGCCGTGCAGCGTGCCATGATCGGGGGCGCGGGCGCCTGCTGAACCCGCCCGCCGAGGAGCCGGCGATGTTTGCCCAGGTGATCGAGTCGCCCGCGCCCGCCGAGTCGCAGCCGCTGCGGCAGCGCGCACTGCCGCGGCCCGTGCCCGGCCCCGGCGAGCTGCTGATCCGCGTGCGCGCCTGCGGCGTCTGCCGCACCGACCTGCACGTGGCCGAGGGCGACCTGCCGCCGCACAAGCGCCCCGTCGTGCCCGGCCACCAAATCGTCGGCATCGTGGAAGCCTTCGGCGCCGTGCCGCCACCTGCTTCGGCCGCACCCGGAGGCGCACACCCTGCGCCTCAAGCCCAGATCGCCCTCGGCGAACGCGTCGGCGTCGCCTGGCTGCACCGCACGGACGGCGCCTGCCGCTTCTGCCGCGGCGGGCGCGAGAACCTCTGCGAACACCCGCTGTTCACCGGTTGGGACGTGGACGGCGGCTTCGCCGAGTACGTCGTCGCGCCGGCGGCGTTCATCTATCCGCTGCCGCCGGGCTTCTCCGACGAGCAGGCGGCGCCGCTGCTCTGCGCGGGCATCATCGGCTACCGCTCGCTGCGCCTGGCGGGGGTGGAGCGTGGCGGGCGGCTGGGCCTGTACGGCTTCGGCAGCGCCGCGCACGTGATCATCCAGGTCGCCGTGGCGCGCGGGCTGGAGGTCTACGTCTGCACGCGCGACGCGCCGCATCGGGCGCTGGCAGAAGAGCTGGGCGCCCGCTGGGCGGGCAACACCTTCGACCGGCCGCCGGCGCTGCTGGACGCGGCGATCATCTTCGCGCCGGCGGGGGAGATCGTGCCGGCGGCGCTGAAGGCCGTGGACCGCGGCGGGCGCGTGGTCTGCGCCGGCATCCACATGAGCCCGATCCCCTCGTTCTCGTACGACGACCTCTACTGGGAACGGCAGATCCTCAGCGTGGCGAACAACACGCGCGAGGACGGCCGCGCCTTCCTGGCGGAGGCGGCGCGCGCGCCGGTGCGCTCGCGCGTGCAGACCTTCCCGCTGGCCGCCGCCGGCGAGGCGCTGCTGGCGCTCAAGCACGACCAGATTCAGGGCGGCTCGGCGGTGCTGCTGGCGCCATGAGCGGCGCGGCACAAGCGTGGCGCGCATGGTAGACTGTGAGTAGAGTCCGCATCGATTTTTGGTCGATTCCTGCTGGAGGTCCGACGATGGCGACGCCGATTACCGCGCCCATGCTCGAGCTGCGCAACCCCGATACCGGCCGCCTGGATGCGCGGCGTATCGCAGGCTACCTGGCGATCCCGCTGTCGCGGCTGGCGCCCGCGCTCGGCCGCAAGTACGGCACGCTGCACAAGGCCCCCGATGCGCCGGCCGTGCAGGAGCAGCTGGCGCCGATCGCGCACAGCATCGAGATGCTGCTTGAAGTGCTCGACGACCGCGCTGCCGTGCTTGCCTGGATGAACGCGCCTCACCCTGACCTCGGCGGCCGCACCCCGCTCGCCGTGATCGAGATGGGGCTGACCAACGCCGTTGAAGGGATGTTGCAAGCCGCCTTGTGGGGGATTCCGACGTAATGCTGCCGGAGCCCGCCCTCCGTGCTCTCTTGCCCGAGCTTCCTCGGATCAGCCTTGCTGGCCCCTGGTGGCGAGCCGTCGCGTTCCGCCATTTGCAAGGCCCCCCTCCGGAAAAGTCAGCAAGCGGTTGGGCACAGCCCCTATGGCCGGGCGGACCCCGTATTGTTGGCGGCAGGTATACTCCGCAGCATCGCTTTGATGCTTTGTATCTTGCTTCGCATCCGGAGACGGCTCTCGCAGAGGTGGGCGCCGTTTTTCACGAGCCGGGAGGACGGTCCGTACCGCTGGCGAGCGAACCCTGGGTGCTAATCTCCATCAATGGCGTGCTAACGGACGTATTGGATGTCACGAGCGAAGCAATACTCGAACAGCTTGAAACGACGTTGCAGGAGTTGACCGGTGATTGGCGATACATGCAGTCGCTTGGCCAGGAGCCGCCGACGCAGCGGCTCGGGCGGCTGGCGCACGAGAGTGGCGTGATTGCAGCGCTGCGCTACGTCTCGGCCAAAAACCCGGCGACCGGCGCCGGGCTGGCAATCTTCACCGACCGTCTGCTACCGGGCGGCTCGGCCTTCCTGGAGGCGCTCGATCCGCAGGGCCGGCTTACGCAGCGGCTGCCTCCGGGCTGAACGCCAGCGATCCCCACCGGTGGCTCGACGCCGCCATCCCCCAAAAGTGGCTGCTTCCCCGTTGATCCATTTGAATGTTGATGAATGTTGAACGGTTGACGGCCCGGCGCCGCGCCCCGGATACTGGACGCGGCCGGTTCGGCGGCAAACGCCGCGGTCCGGCCCCGGGCGGCGGATCGAAAGGAGCGTTCACGATGACACCCGTTGTGGGAGCCAGCGCGTGCCTGCGCGCCGATCGATCGCGTTCTCGGAGGCAACGGGAGTAGCCGGCCGCCGGCTTCGGCCGCATGCCTGTCTTTCCGCCGCGGACGCACACCGTCCGCGGTTTTTTCATGCCCGCAAGACAGCGCCGCCCGCGCCCATGACCGCGCCGGCGGCAACGAAGAAGGAGGCGTTCTGTGCAACAGCACGTCACTGCCCGCCACGAGGGCACTGCACTACCCATGGACTACAACCACAACCGGCGATGGAGACGACAGAAATGTCCAGGGAACTGCTTCCCGACGAACACGTAGCCACGTTCTACGACAACGGCTGGATTACCGACGTGCTCTATCCCGTGAAGAGCGGCAAGGAGGCGACGGTCTACTGCTGCCGGGCACACCCGCGCACGGGTCAGCGGCTGCTCGCGCTCAAGGTCTACCGCGAGCTGCGTTCGCGCAGCTTCCGCAACGACGCGGTCTACACCGAGGGCCGCTTCCGGCGCGAGACGCACGAGCTGCGCGCCATGCGCAAGAAGACGGCGAAGGGCCGCGAGTTCCAGTTCGGCGCCTGGCTCGGCCACGAGTATGAGACCATGCGCACGCTGCACGCGGCCGGCGCCAACGTGCCTCGTCCGATCACCGCGGGCGAGAACGCGATCCTGATGGAGTACGTCGGCGATGTTGAAAGCGCGGCGCCGCCGCTGCAGAGTGTCGTGCTCCTGCCGAACGAGGCCGAGCAGCTCTTCACGGTAGCGATGCGCAACGTCGAGCTGATGCTCGGCTGCAACCTGATCCACGGCGACCTGTCGGCCTACAACCTGCTCTACTGGCAGGGACGGCTGACGATGATCGACTTCCCGCAGGCGATCGACCCACGCTTCAACAACGGCGCCTACAGCCTGTTGCAGCGCGACGTGGAGAACCTGTACCGCTACTTCCGCCGCTGCGGCGTGCAGGCCGACCCGGTGCGCCTCGCCGGGCGGCTGTGGGACCGCTTCGTGCGCTCGCAGCTGTGACGGCGGCCGGCGGTGGGACGATCTCGCGGCGAGCCGAGCGCAATCACGCGTTCGGCTCTGCCGCGGGGCCGCCCAGCGGGTGGCGGCTCACGATCTCCTGCCGGCCCTCGGTCTCGCCGATGAAGGCGATGCTCTCGACCGCGATCTCCCAGTTGAGCGGCCGCTCCGCGAGGCGCCGCACAATCGCCGCCGCGCCTTCGGCCCCGACATCGTCGAAGCCGATCGTGATGTGCGGCACCCAGCTATCCGGGTGGTAGTAGGCCTGCACAGCGAAGCCGGCGCCGGCGATCGCCTGCCAGAGCGCCTGGTGGAAGCGGCTCAGCGCCGCCGTGCGCACCACCGGCAGGTAGACGACGGGGCGCGGACCGGTGAATAGGCCCAGCCCCGTGGTGGTTACCACGAACGGCGGTTGCTCGCTGGCGAAGCCGTTTAGCGCGGCGCCCAGGGCCGTGCGATCGTACCGCTCCGCCACCTGGTACGAGAAGTGCGGGAAGGGTGTGGCGGCAACCCCGTGCAGGCCGCACGCACGCTCCAGCTCGGCCCAGAGCGCCTCGGCCAGCGCGGTGTGGCGCTCGTCCAGCAGGGAAACGACGCCCTCCACTGCCGGCTCCAGTCGGCGGCGGCCTGCCGGCTCCGCCCAGCCGCCATCGTAGCATCCACGCGCCGGGCGCTCCGGCTAGAATTGACCGGCGAGTCCTGCGCCGCCGGAGGGGAGAACGATGGCCGCCTGGGCGCCGCGCAGGCAGCACCGAGCGAGCCGAGCGGCCAGGGCGATCACGGAACCGCTGCTGCTCTGGGCGTTGCTCACCGCCGCCGCGGGCATTGCCTGGCCGCGGGCCGGCAGCGCGGGCGCCGGGTTGCTGCCATGGCTGCTGGGCGCAATCGTCTTCGCCACGGGCGTCACCGTGCCGCCGGCGCGGCTCGCCGCGGCGCTGCGCCGGCCGGGACGGCTGCTACTCGCGCTCATCGTGCAGTTCGGCCCGCTCTCGCTGCTCGCCTACGTGCTCTCACGCCTGCCCCTGAGCACGCCGCTGAGCGTCGGCATTCTTTGTATCGGCGTAGCGCCGTCGGAGATCAGCGCCGGTGCGATCACGCTGCTTGCTGGTGGCGACGCGGCGCTGGGCACGGCGCTGATGGCGGCATCGTTGTTCTGCGCCACGATCGTCACACCCGGCCTGCTGGCCGGTTACGCGGGCAATGCGGTGCCAGTAGACCGGGCGGCGCTGGGGCAGGAGCTGGCGCTGTCCGTCGGCGCGCCGTTGGCCGCGGCGCTGCTGCTGCGCTGGCTGTTCGCCGGCTTGCTGGTGCGGCAGCGGACGGAGGAGGCGTTGACCCTGTTCGGTGAGCCACCGTCCCTGCCCATGCCGCTCCCGCGCGCTGACATCGCTCCGGCGCTGGAGCTGGTCGATGCGGTCGCGCCGGCCGTTGCCGCGCTGGCCGTGCTGGGCCTGCTCTTCCTCGTCGCGGGGGCCGCGCGGCCGGTACTGCTCGGCGCAGACATCTTCGCCGCGGCTGCCTTCAGCCTGGGGCTGAACCTCGCCGGCTACCTCGCCGGCCTGGCGCTGTTTCGCCTGCTGCGTGAGCCGGAGCTGGCGGTGCGCGCCGCCGTCTTCGGCCTGGGCATGCGCGAGTTCGGGGTGGCGGCGGCGCTGGCGGCCGCCGTGCTGCCCGCGGCCGGCGCCGTCGTCGCGGTCTACGGCATCGTCATCCTCGTCACGGCGCCGTTGCTGGTGCGCTGGTATCGGCGGGAGTGACCCGCGGAACTCTCGGTCCCGCTCACCCGGAGGCGGACATGCCGGCGAGCCGCGGCGTGCGACGAGCGCATGGGAGCGCCGGGCGGCTCAGCCGCCGACCGTCACGCTGATCATCGTGGTGCTGCCGTTGGGGATGTAGCACTTGATCTGCTGCGTGCCGTTCTGTTTCGGCGCGGTGTAGTCGACGCTACGCGTGCGGCCCGCGGGCACTTCAACCTCCGGCACCTTGGCGCCGTTGACGCCCTCGAACTCGTGGTCCTTCTTGCCCTGGTTCTGGATCTTGAACGTCAGCTTCTCGCCCCTGGCGGCCTGCACCGTCTGCGGCGTGCAGCCCTCGTCCGTCTGGGCAATGGCGACCTGCCGGCCTTTGCCGCCGCCGCCGCAGGCGGTCCCCAGCAGCATGAAAACGGCGACAAGGAACAAGACTCCCGCGATGACACGGCTCATACGTTTCTACCTCTGGCTCAGCATGAGTATCGAGGAATCCTTGCGATCCTTCAGGACCGACCCGGTGAAGAGATCGCCGGCTGGACCGCACGCTGCGGCGGCCGCGCCGCCGCGGGCAACCAGAGGAACGCCGCCGCCACGCCGAGCAGGTAGAGCCAGTAGAGCACGATCTGCGAGAGCGCCGGCGCCGAGTCGTAGCCCAGCAACGTGTTGAGGAACTGGCCCAGCGTGGAGGTGCTGGCGATCAGCGCATCCGTGTCCCAGGGCCGCACGCCGATGTTGGACAACAGCCCCGATTCGTGCAGGTGGGCGACGCCGTTGGAGACGAGCCCCGCCGCCAGCACGATCACCACCACACCGGAGATGGTGAAGAACGGCTTGAGCGGCATGCGCGAGCTGCCGTGATAGAGGCCCACGCCGATGAACGCCGCCAGGACGAAGCCGAGCAGCCCGCCGATCACGAAGCTCAGGCCCGCGCCGGCCGTGGCCGAGCCGGCGAAGAGAAAGAGCGTGGTCTCCAGCCCCTCGCGGCCCACGGACGAGGCAGCGAGCAGCACCAGCGTCGCCATCGAGCCCGCGCCCAACGCCTGGTCCACGTGCGCCCGCAGCTCGCTGGAGATGCCGCTCGCCTGGCGCTTCATCCAGAAGGCCATCGCCGTGAGCAGCGCCACGGCGAAGAGCATGGTGAAGCCTTCGAAGCCCTCAACGAGCTGCGAATCCAGCTCGCGCGAGGCAAGCTCCAGCCCCGCGCCGACCGCGAGGCAGACCGCCGCGGCCACGCCGGCGCCCAGCCAGATCTCGCGGAAGTGGCGACGCTGCCCGGTGGAGCGCAAGTACCCGAGCAGGATCGTGATCACCAGCGCGATCTCGACGCCTTCGCGCAAGGTGACAAGGAAGGAGAACAGCATCGCTCGCTCCGCCGCACGCCCGGTCTGCCTTACGTGAAGTGAGTATGCCCTAACTTCACGAGTTAGGCAACCCTCTTTGGCGAGCAATCGATGGATGGATGCGACGCGTCTTCGCCGGGCCTCGCCGGCGAGCGCGGCCACGGGGCGCGGCAAAATAACGCAACCGATCGCGGTCGTCGCTGCCCCCGGCTGGTGTCTGCCGGGGTATAGTGTGCGCACGGTGCGGCAGTGCGGCAATGTGAAGGAGCAACGCCATGACGGCAGGCGCCTGGGCTTCTGCGAGATACCCGGTTTCCTACGACGTGCCGCGCCCGCAGCGCTACAACCGCTGGACGGTGGGCTTCCGCTGGATCCTCGCCATCCCGCAGCTCATCCTCTTCGGCGGCACCGGCTTCAGTTACTTCTTCACGCGCTTCGGCGGGCGCAGCGGCACGTTCGGCGGCTACTTCTTCGGCGGCGGCGTCCTCTCCGCGGTGCTGGGCATCCTGGTCTTCCTCGCCTGGTGGGCGATCGTCTTTACGGCGGTCTTCCCGGCCGGCATGCAGGGCTTCTGCCTGAAGCTGTTCCGCTGGGAGCAGAACGTGCACGCCTACATGGCGCTGCAGACCGATCCCTACCCGCCCTTCAGCGGCGACGAGCCCTACCCGCTGCGGCTCGGCGTGGAGCCGATCGCGCGGCACAACCGTCTTACGGTCGGCTTCCGCCTGATCCTGGCGATCCCGCATTTCATCGTGCTGTTCTTCCTCGGCATCGCGCAGGCGATCGTCACCGTCATCGCCTGGTTTGCCATCCTCTTCACCGGCCAGTATCCCGAGGGCATGTTCACCTTCAGCGTGGGCGTGTCGCGCTGGTCGGCGCGCGTGCGGGCCTACACGCTGCTGTTCGTGGACGAGTATCCGCCCTTCAGCCTGGAGGCCCAGCCGAACCGGGGCATGGCGTAGCGACGAGCGCGGGCGGCGGCTCTTCGCCGCTCAGGCCTCTTCCGGCGGCACGAACGGGTTTTCACGCACGTCCAGCTCCTGCTTCACCACGATCAGCCGGCGTGGCTCCACGTCCGCGGTGACCACCACCCCCGGCCCGATGTAGGCGCCGTAGCCGATCTTGACGCCGGGATAGAGCAGGGCGCCGATGCCCGTGCGCACGCGGGCGCCGATGATCGCGCCGAACTTCTCCCGCCCTGTCCGCAGCCGCTCGCCGCCGACCGTGGAGCGCACGGGCGCCGGGTAGAAGGGAAAGTTGCCGGTCACCGTGCCGAAGCCGAAGTTGCCGCCGTCATCGACCACGCTGTCGCCGAGATAGGTGTGGTGCAGGTGCACGCCGCTGCCCACCCAGGAGCGGGCGATCTCGCAGCCGTAGCCGATCTCCGTGCCGGCGCCAATCATGCTCTCGCGCACCAGGCTGTTGTTGCCGATCACGCAGCCCGGCCCCACATACGCCGGCCCGACGATCTTCGCGCCGGGGAAGAGGCGCACGTCAGGCGTGACCTGGCCGCCCGCGCCGGTGCCGCGCAGGTAGAACTGCATCACGTCCAGCACCTGCCAGGGGTACTTGATCGGAAACCAGTCGCCGTCGTAGCGCAGCAGCTCGTAGCGCTTTGCGCCGAAGAGCGCGGCCAGCGCCCGCTCGTAGTGGTCGTCGGTGGCGGCTTCGCCCGCGTACTGCTCGCGCAGCGCGGCGAACAAGGCGGCGGCGTTACGGTGCCAGTGCAGCACGAAGTTGATCAGATCGCTCGGCTCGTTGCCGGCGCCCGGCTTCTCCACGATGCCGCGCAACCGCCCGCCCTTCGCAACCGAGAGATAGCCCATCGGCTGGTACTCGCTCACCTGCCGGCCGGTGATGAAGCCGTCGATTCCTGCCGGCGCCGCCATCACCTGCTCCGCCACGTGCCCGAACAGCGCTGGCTCGACCACGTCGTGCGCCTGGGTAATCAGCAGCGGCCGTTGCGCCGCCCCGCCAAGCCGCCGCGCCACGGTCTGCACCGCGTCGCCCATGCCGGCGGCGCGCTCCTGCACCACGCACTCGGCCAGTCCGCCGGCCGCGTACGGCGCCAGCAGCTCGCGGATGCGGTCTTCCGTGCGCGCATTGGCGACGACCACGACATCACGGAAGCCGGCAGCGGCCAGTGCGTCCAGGTGATGCGCCAGCAGCGGACGGCCGAGCATCGAGAGCAGCGTCTTGTCGCGCAGCGGCTGGAAGCGGCTGTTGCTGCCGCCGGCCAGCACGACGACGAGCGTATTGGCGGGCGGCGTGGAAGAATCCACCGTGGCTCCTTCTGCGGGCGCGGGGCGGCGTGGCCCTACGCCGTCTCCACCAGCCGTTCGGCCAGGGGCCGCGCCTCGGCCACCAGCGGCGCGATCCAGTCGCGGAACGCCTGTGCCGGCGTGCTGCCGTTGAGGAACGCCGCGGGCAGCGGCCGCTCGCTGCGGGCGATGCGCTCCAGTGGGGCGCTGCTGAGCGTGATGCGGTAGGGCGCGTCCGGCTCGCGGTTGAGCGTCACGCAGGCGCCGCTCTCGCCGGCCAGCGCCAGTTCAACGGCATGGCGGCCGCAGGCGAACGCCTCATCGCGGTCCAGCGCGATCTGCGGCAGCAGCGCAACCTTCTGCATCGCCCCCAGCACCTCCAGCCGGCAGCGCGTCTTCAGGTCGGTTTGCAGCAGGCTTTGCAGGAAGGCGCCGGGGCCGTGCGAGTCGTCGTGGCCGAACGCGTCGCGCTGCACGTTGCGGCCTTCGCCCACCGGCCGGCCGGCCGCGTCTTCCGCGTGCTCGGAGACCACCAGCAGCGCGTGGCCACAGCGCGAGAGCGCGGTGTCGACCTCGCGCAGAACGCGCTCGCTCTCCAGCGGCTGCTCCGGTGCGTAGATCAGCAGCGGCCACGCGCTGCCCGGCTCCGCGAACGCGGCGGCGGCGGCGGTGAGCCAGCCGCTGTGCCGGCCCTTCACCTCGACCACGCGCAGCGGCTCTTCGCGCCGCATCGCCCGCGTATCCAGCAGCAAGAGCCGCGTGCAAAGCGCCACGTAGGCGGCGGCCGTGGCGTAGCCGGGGCAGTGGTCCATCTCCGGCAGGTCGTTGTCGATCGTCTTGGGCACGTTCAGCACGTGCAGCCCGCGCCCTCGATACCGGGCCAGCCGTGCCAGCCGGGCGCTGGTGTCGGCCGAATCGTTGCCGCCGATATAGATGTAATAGCGCACGTCCAGCTCGGCCAGCGTGTCGAGCAGCGGCTGCAGCTCGGCCTCTTCCGGCGCATAGCGGCAGGAGCCGAGCCAGGCGCCCGGCGTGCCGCGCAGCCGTTGCAAGAACGCCTCGTCCAGGCCGTCGAGCCGGATCAGGTCGCGTTCGAGCAGGCCGCGCACGCCGTGGCGCATGCCGTAGACCGGGCCGATCGCGGTTTCGGCGAGGGCCTGGGCGATCACCCCCGCCAGGCTGGCGTTGATCACGGGCGTCACGCCGCCCGACTGCCCGACGACGAGCCCGCTCGCCATCAGTGGCCCGTTCCCGCCGGGGGCGCCGCCGTCAGCGATGAATGGTCGGAGATGTTGAACGAGCGCCGCGGCAGTTCGATCACCGCCTCGTTGCCGACGATGCTGCGCCGCAGCACCGCGCCCTCGATGCGCGTCCCCTCGCCGATGATCGCGTCGCTGAGCACGCTGTCGACGATCTCGACCCGCGGGCCGATCGAGACGTACGGCCCGACCACGCAGCGCTCCAGCTTCGCCGTCGGATCGATCCAGCATGGCTCGACGATCGCGGCCACGGGTGTGAACTGCGGCCGGCGCCGGTGCTGCTCCACCAGGTAACGGTGCGTCTCCAGCACAGCGTCGATCGTGCCGGTATCGTGCCAGCCGTCCGCTCGCACCGGGCGGAAGCGGCCGCCGGCATCGAGCAGGCGCTGCAGGGCGCCGGCAAGATAGAATTCGCCCTTGAGCGCGTCCGCTTCGGCGATCTGCGCGTCGATCGCGTGGAGCAGACCCTGGTGATCGTTGAACATCCAGACGCCGATCGAGGCGAGGTTGCTCGGCGGATGTTGCGGCTTTTCGATGAAGCGGGTAATGAAGCCGTCCGCGTTCAGCTCCACCACGCCGAAGCGCGCCGGATCGGGCACCGGCTGCACCACCACGGCGCCGTCGACGCTGCTGTCGGTCACCAGTTCCAGCGGCGCTTCGAACAGCGTGTCGCCGAAAACGATCAGTAACGGTTCGTGAATCAGGTCCGCCGCCATCTTGATCGCGTGCGACTGCCCCTTCAGCTCGGTTTGCGTACGAAAACAGGGATGCATCGCGGCGTAGTTGGCGTGGACGTACTCCTCGACCTGATCGCCGCGCTCACCCACGATGATGATCGTGCTGCTTGGTCCCAGCGGGCGCAGATAGTCGAGCAGGTGCCCGAGCACGGGCTTGCCGGCGAGCGAGAGCATCGGCTTGGGGCGGGCGTGCGTGTGCGGGCGCACGCGCGTGCCCGCGCCGGCGATCGGCAGCAGGATCTGCATAACGGCTCCCCGGACAGAGTGCTGCGCCCATCATAGTAGGGGGCGGAGAGTAGGGAACAGGGAAGAGCGGACGTAGGGCGGGGGCCCAGGGCGTAGCTGCGATGCAAAACCGTCCTCCGCAACCCCCTCCTGATGCAAAATCGCGCGCCGCGCGACGGCTGCCCCGGAGAGGGGTCCAGGGGTGAGGCCCCAGCTGAAGGTGCTACCATGAACGGCAACACGGCGTGCGCCGCGGGCGCGTGGGAGGCGTTCCATGGCTGAGGAGCAACAGTCCTCGCAGAGCGGCTGGCACGCGGCCGCCTACCAGGTGCGCGGTCCCGGCGCACGCCGCGGCGGCCCCTCCCAGTTCGGCGATGCGCACGGGGAATCGTTCAACGCGCCGGGGAGACGAGCGGGCGCCGCCGCCATGCCCGGCGACGAGGGTGAGCTGTGGATCGCCGGCGACGCGCTCTGCTTCGCCGGCCGACACGAGACCTGGAGTGTGCCGCTCAACTGGCTGGCCGACCCCGAAACGGACCTCGCCGGCCTGACGGAGATCCGCCTGCACACCGCCGACCACGGCCGGGCGATCACCCTGGCGCTGGCCGGCGGCGTCGAGCCGGAGCGTGACCTGGCCGCGGCGATCAAGGCGGCGCGCACGGCCGCGCCGGCCGAGCGCGACCGCCGCGCCCTGGCCGATCTGACCGCGCTGCTGGCGCCCGCGCTGGCCGAGCTTGGACGGCTGGTACCGGAAGGCGAGCCGGGCGCCGCCCCGCTCGACCCGGCCTACGCCTCGCGGGCGCTGGCGCTGGCCGCCCGATTGCGCGGCGCCTGGCTGCCCTACTGGGGCACGCCCGCCAGCCGCCTGCGCGATGCCACGCTCGGCGCGCTGCTGGCCAGCGGCACGGCCGCGCTCGCGGCCGGCGATGCGGCGCTGCTCGATCGGGCCGAGCAGGCCGCGCAGCGCTGGCACAACGCCTGCGACGATCTGCAGCAGTGGTGCGGCCTGCCCGAGGGGACGCTGCCCGCGGCGCGCTGGCCGCGGCGCGAGCAGCTCGTCGCGGCCCCTGCCGCCGCGGCGCACGTTGCTCCGCCGGTCGCGCCCCCTGCCGCCGAGCCCGCCTTTGAACCGGCCCCGCCGTCGGTCGCCGAGACCCCGCAGCCGGCGCCGCCCGCGGGCCAGCCGCAAGCCGCACCGCCAACACCGCCGACGCCTCCAGCGCCGCCGGTCCACGCGGAACAGCCCGTGCCCGTGCCCGTGCCGCCTGCCGCGCCGCCCGCGATGCAGGAAGAGCAAGGCACGATCATCATCCCCGCGCCCAACCTGCCGCATCCGCCCGAGCCCGAAGCGGAGGGGGGCAACACGCTCGTGATCGCCACGCCGGGCCAGCGTCCGGCGCAGCCGGTGTCGCCGTTGCCGCAGCCCGTCGCCCCGCCCGTGGCGCCCCCCGCCGGCCCCTACGACGACCGCACGATCATCGCCACGCAGGGCCGCGCGGCTGAGGACGCGACGCCGCCGCTGCCTCCAGCGGCCGCCCCGCCTTCCGCGACGCCGCCAGGCGCGGAGAGCGCGCCCGCGGCGCCCGCGGCCGTGGTGACGGGGCCTGGGCGGCGCGGGTCCGGCGGCATGACCATGCTCTACCGGCACAGCGGCCCCGATGGCCCCATCGCCCGCAAGGAGCTGCAGCCGGATGACGCGGCGCGGCCGGATGTCGTGGAGACGTTCCTCAACATCGGCCGGCGCTTTCAGGCGGTGCAACAGCCCGGCTTCGTGCGCATCCTCGGCGCCGGCCACGACGGCCCGACACCGTACATTGACATGGAGTTCGTCGAAGGCGAGAGCATGAGCGCCCGCTTCGGCCGCATGGCCGTGCCGGCGCCCCAGGCGTTGGAGATCGCGGGCCAGATCGCCGCCGCCGTGGATGCCGTGCACCAGGCGGGGGTGGTGCATGGCGATCTGCGTCCGCAAAACGTGCTGATCGAGCCCGGCGGGCGGGTGGTGCTGCTCGAGCCGAGCGTCGCCTGCGACTTCGCGTTGGAGCACGCGCGCGGCACCGTCTACGGCGACCTCGCCTACCTCACGCCCGAACGCGCCCGCGGCGATGCGCAGAGTGCGCCGTCCGACATCTACGCGCTGGCCACGCTCACCTACGCCCTGCTGGCGGGCCGGCCGCCCTTCCTCTTCGAGAACGATCCCGGACAGATCTTCACGGCGCACGCGGAGGAGCCGCCGCCGCCGCTGGACAGCCTGCTGCCCGGGGCGCCGCCCGCGGCCTCGGCCGTGCTGGCCCGCGCCCTGGCGAAGCGGCCGAACGAGCGGCCGGTCGGCGGCGCCGCCTTCGTCGCCGATCTGCGCCGCGCCTTCGGCATGGGCGGCGCCGTGCAGCCACCGGCGACGATACAGGTCGGCGCCGCGCCGCCGCCCGGCCCTGCCCCGTCGCCTGCACCGCCGCCACAGGCCGGCCCCGTGCCTGCTCCCGTGCCGCCGCCCTCGCCGCCTGCCGCGCCGCCCGCGCCGCGTCCCGGCGCCTCGCCGCTGGGCAACCGGGGCGTTTCACCATTGGGCAACCGCGGCGCCTCGCCCCTCGGCCAGCAGCACACGCCGCCGCCTGTACCGCCGCCGGCGCCGCCCCGCAACGACGACCCGCCGGACGACGATTTCGACAAGACCGTGATCGTGCGTCCGCGCTGACGCCGTGCCCTGCCCCTCGCAGCCGCTGCCTGCCGCGCGTGCGGCGGGAGAGAGGGAGTGTCCATGCTGGAGACGATGATCACGGGCAGCCTGCCGAAGCCGTCCTGGCTCGCCGAGCCGAACGTGCTCTTCGCCCCCTGGCGAATCGATGCGGCGTTGCTGGCCGAGGCACAGGACGACGCCGTGCGCCTGGCGCTGGCGGACCAGCACGAGGCGGGCATCGACATCGTTACCGACGGCGAGCAACGCCGCCGCCACTACATCTGGGGCTTTCTCGACGGCCTCACGGGCATCGACACCGAGCAACTGGGCACGAAGCTGGCGCGCGGCGGCCGCTACGCGCGGCAGACGCGCGTGGCCCGCATCGTCGGCGAGGTGACGCGGCCGCGCCCGGTGCTGGTCGACGCCGTGCGCTTCGCTCGGGCGCACAGCGACCGCCCGATCAAGGTCACGCTGCCCGGACCGATGACGAGCGTGGACAGCCTGCTGGACGAGCACTACGGCGCCAGTGAAGAGGCGCTGGCGTTGCGCTTCGCCGCGCTGCTCAACGCCGAGGCGCGCGAGTTGGCCGAGGCCGGCGCCGCGATCGTGCAGTTCGACGAGCCCTGCTTCAATA
This sequence comes from Dehalococcoidia bacterium, assembly GCA_035310145.1. NCBI lineage: Bacteria > Bacillati > Chloroflexota > Dehalococcoidia > Dehalococcoidia bacterium. Next base: position 9,122 of record DATGEL010000047.1, on the reverse strand, counting down.
TCTACCTGGAGAAGGTCGCGGACTGGGGCATCGCCGCGCTGGAACGCTGCATCGACAGCGTCGCCGCGAAGACCGCCGTGCACATCTGCTACGGCTACGGTGTGCCCGGCGTGCTGGCCTGGAAGACGAAGAACACCGAGTGGGGCCAGTACGGTGTGACCCTGCCGCTGCTGGCGAAGTCCGGAATCGACGCGGTTTCCGTGGAGTGCGCGGCTTCCGGCGTCGATCCGGCCGTGCTGGCCGAGCTGCCTGGCAAGGATGTGCTGGTCGGCGTGATCGACGTGGGCATGGAGGAGGTCGAGACAGCGGAGGCGGTGGCGGCGCGCATCCGCCGGGTGCTGCCCTATGTGCCGGCCGAACGGCTCTTCCCCTGCACCGACTGCGGCCTGGTGCCGCGCAGCCGTGCCGCCTCCCGCGGCAAGATGCAGGCGCTGGCGGCCGGCGCGGCGCTGGTGCGGCAGGAGCTGGCGGCGCCGGCCGCCGTCGTCCGCGGCGCCTGAGCAGCAGGCGCACCGCGGCCGTCCGCGTCCTGGCGGCGCACGAGCGGATGAACCCGGCGGCAGCGGCAGGTACGATGCGACCAACGGAACGGACGCCGGCGATCCGGGCGGAAGGAGCGGCGTGAACGGCGCAAGCAGAAACGGCCGCGCGGCGGCGATCCGCCCCCTGGGCGAGCGCGTGCGTATCGTGCACGAGTGGCTGGTGCGCGTGGCCGGCTCGGAGCGCATCCTCGACGCGCTGCTCGACATGCAGCCCGGCATGCCGGTCTCGGCGCTCGTCTACGACCCGCGGCCCTTCCGCGGCAGCGCGATCGCGCGGGCGCAGGTCTCCAGCTCGTTCCTGCAGCGGCTGCCCGGCGCCACGCGGCGGTATCAGAGCTACCTGCCGCTGATGCCGCTGGCCGTGGAGCAGCTCGACCTCGGCGACGCCGACACGATCATCTCCATTCATCACGCCGTCGCCAAAGGGGCGTTGACGCGCGCCGATCAGCTGCACGTCTCGTATGTGCAGTCGCCGATGCGCTACGCCTGGGATCTCTATCAGGGCTACGTGGACGGACTCGGCTCACCGCGTGGCCTGCTCGTACGCTTCACCTTGCACCGGCTGCGCCAATGGGACGTGACGGCGGCGAACCGCGTGGACCTCTTTCTGGCCAACAGCCAGAACGCGGCGCGGCGCATCTGGCGTGCCTACCGCCGGCGGGCGCGGGTGCTCTATCCGCCGGTGGATGTGGCCGTCTTCGACCCCTGCCAGCCGCGCGAGGAGTACTATCTCGCCTTCTCCCGCCTGGTGCCGTACAAGCGCATCGACCTCGCGGTCGAGGCGCTGAGCGCGCTGCGCCGGCCGTTAGTCGTGATCGGCGACGGGCCGGAGCGTGCCCGCCTGGAGCGGCTGGCCGGGCCGAACGTGCGCTTCCTCGGCTGGCAGCCCGACAGCGCGGTGCGCCGGCACCTGCAGCGGGCACGGGCGCTGATCTTCCCCGGCGAAGAGGACTTCGGCATCGTGCCGGTCGAAGCGCAGGCCGCCGGCTGCCCGGTGATCGCCTACGCGCGCGGCGGCGCCCTGGAGACAGTGGTCGAGGGCGTGACGGGCAGCTTCTTCGCCGAGCAGGCGCCCGCCGCCGTGAGCGCCGCGATCGAGGCGTTTGAGCGTGGCCCGCGGCTTGAGCCGGAGGCGCTGCGCGCCAACGCGGAGCGCTTCTCGCGCGAGCGCTTCCAGGTTGAATTCGCAGAGGTCATGGCCCGCGCCCAGGCGCTGCGTGCCTCACCCATCGCGCTGGAGCGCGAGCTGGCGGCCGCGGCGCCGCTGCTCCCCACTCCAGCCTAAGCGGCGCGACGAACGCCGGCACGGGCAGGCGGCGCCGCGAGGTACCGCCGCCCGCGGCCAGCACGCCCGCTCGCCGCGCTGACTCAGAGCCAGGTCACGTCGCCGGCCAGGTCGGGCGGCATCGGCTTGCTCTTGAACACGGCGTACTCGCGCTTCGACGCGCCGATCTGCGTGGCGTCGCCGTGGCCGGGCCAGACGGTGACGTCTTCCGGCAGCACGTGCAGGCGGTTGACGATCGACTCCAGTTCCTGCAGCAGGTCGTTATGCTGGGCGGTGCGGCCGGGACCACCGTTGAACAGCGTGTCGCCGGTGAGCAGCAGCTTGCCCAGCAGCAGGCTGATACTGCCGGGCGTGTGGCCGGGCGTGTGGATCACGCGCAGGCGGGCGCTGCCGCAGCTGATCTCTTCGCCGTCGCGCAGCCTGCGGTCGATGCGCTCGGCGGGCACCTTGATCTCCTCGCCGTAGACGGCGACGGGCGCGCCGGTGGCGGAGCGGATCTGGTCGTAGCTCATCCAGTGGTCGGGGTGCCAGTGCGTGGCGACGATCGCGCGGACCTTCGCGCCCTTGAGCGCGGCGTCGGCGAAGGCCTCGATCACGCGGGCGCCGCGGTCGGCGTTGGTGCCGGTGTCATCGTCGGCATCGGCGGGCATATCGACGAGCAGCGCGTCTTTCGAGGCGGTATCGGCCACGATGTAGGCGTTGTTGTTGTACGGCTTCAGCGGCCCGACCTTGACGACGGTGATCGCGCCCTCGCGGTAGTACTCCATCGCGTCTGCGCCTCCTCTGCGGGTGACAGGTGACAGGGTACAGGGAACCGGCGACGGGGAACAGGGAACCGTACGGGCGGCGCCGGGCCGCGGCGTGATCGGCGGGCGGGCAGGCTGAATTTGCAAGAAAGAAGAGATAAAAGTCCGAATCGTTGTACCAGTCCCAGCGTTGACAGGCGCCGAAGCACGCACCCATACTACGGCGCAATGCGAATGCAATGAACGTTGCGATTGAGACGCGGGGGCTCACGCCGTGCGCACCGCCCTGGCCGGTGCGATGGAGAGATGTCGATGAAGCGTCTGCGCCTGCGCCCGCAGAAGATCGTCGTCGGACTTGTTTCGCTCGCCTTGCTGGCGGCCTGGCTGATCCCCGGCCGGCTGGCCCCTGCCATCGGCCAGACGGTGCCGCCGACACCGACACCGCAACCAACGACCGTGCCGCCGCGGGCGCCGGGTCCGGCCGGCGCCTTCCAGGCCGCCCTTGGCTGCGCCCCCGGCTTCTTTCCCCTGACGGACATCGCCTTCCCGGCGGTGAACGCGCGGCTCACAAGCACCTTCCAGGTGAGCAGCAACACCGATGGCCAGCCGCTGATCGCGGACACAGATCCGGTTCCCGCCTCGTTGATCCTGCCGGGCAACTTCGGAACTCCTGGGCCCGTCACCTGCGGTGCGGTGTTTGAGGGGAGTGGGGCGACGCCGGGCACGCTGAACGGCGGCGCCATCACCTACACGTTGGCGCCGAACAGCTATGCCGTGATCCAGGAGTCCGGCGGCCTGACCGCCCAGGTTTCCTGCGGCGACGCGACCAGCAACTCCTGTCTCGGCGCCAACTTCGTGCAGCAAACCGGTGTGGGCTCCGGCACGGGTTGGCTGGTTCCCACGCCGGAGAACGCCATCCACATCGTCGCGCTGCCGGGGGCGACGCCCGCACCGTTCGGCGCACCGCTGCCGGTGCTCAGCCTGCAAGCGGTGTTTACGCCGAACAAGGGATCCGGAACGCTGACCACGAACACGGCGATGATGTTCGTGATGCGGCCCTTCATCCTCTACAAGATCGGCATCACGGCCTCGCCCGTCAGCATTCCTGCGAAGGCGGGGCAGGGCAGTACGATCACGGTGACACTCAACCATTTCGACTTCAGCTTCAACGGCCCCGTGCTGACGGCCGGCGCCGAGTCGGGCACGGTGACGCTGACCACCGATATCGGCAACTTCGGCAGCCCGGGCCAGACGTCGATCACGCGGCGCTGCGGCAGCTCCACCAGCTTCGACGTGACGAGCTGCACCTCGGTTTCGGCCGTCCTCCTCAGCGACGGCACGGCAGGAACCGCGCAGGTGGCCGCGACGTTCGTGGGCGACTTCGCGAACCGGCAGATCTTTCCGTTCAACGGCTGCTGCTCGGGCGGCGTCGCCGGTCCAACCGCAACGCTGGTGACCTTCGCCAACGGCCGCCAGCGCTGAGGGCCGAGGCCGTTTCAGCAGGTCACCGGCATTGCGAGCCGCGGGTTTCGTCGATGCTGGGAGCATGGCTGTCCGGGCAGACGGCGGCAGTACGCGAAAAGGCCCCGTCCCGGCGGGCCGCTGGGGAAAGGCGGCACGCCGGGCGGGGCCGTTGGGCAGCGGGCGGGCCGCGGTGGGAGGCAACATCGCGAGCCGTCCGCCGGTGGGTTACCGATGGCTTCAAAACCGGCGTTCACGTGCGATCACACGCCTGCAAGCGGGAACTCGCGCCGGTTATGAAACCATGTCTTAATGGTTCGAGGGGTCCGGGGAAGGCCGCGCCCTGACCTCGTGAACTCATCATGCCGCGCGGCCCGGGCGGCTGCTTGATATACGGCTCACATGCGCCTTACCGCTTCCTTACACCCGACACCCGACACCCGACACCCGACACCCGACACCCGGTGCCTGGCCACCCCCCGCCCTTCCCGCGGCCGCCCAGATGCTAGACTGGTGCCATGCCGCGCCCCGCTCGCGGCGCCACCGACGTTCCGGCGCAGGAGCCCGCCCGTGACGCAGACCTCCGCGGCGGCGTTGCCGCTGCAGACCGTGCTACCCGTCTCCGCCGGCCTCAGCGCCGCCGGCAACCTCAGCCTCGGCGGCTGCGACACGCTCGACCTGCTGCGCGAGTTCGGCTCGCCGCTCTACGTCTTCGACGAGGAGACGCTGCGCGGCCAGTGCCGCGCCTACGCGCAGGAATTCCGTGCCCTGGCGCCGGAGACACGCGTGCGCTACGCCTCGAAGGCGTATCTGGGCAGGGCATTGGCAGCCATCGTCAAGGACGAGGGGCTGGGGCTGGACGTCGTCTCCGGCGGCGAGCTGGCCGTGGCACTCTCCGTCGGCTTCCCGCCGGCCGAGATCGACTTCCACGGCAATAACAAGTCCGAACAGGAATTGAGCGAGGCGGTGCAGGCCGGCATCGGCCACGTGGTGGTCGATAATTTCCATGAGCTGACGCTGCTTGATCGGGTGGCGCAGGCCGCGGGCCGCCGCCAGAGCGTGCTGCTGCGCCTCTCGCCCGGCGTCGATCCGCACACGCACCAGCACACGACCACGGGCATCGTGGACAGCAAGTTCGGCTTCACGATCCAGACCGGCGACGCGGCCGAGGCGGTGAAGCAGGCGCTGGCGGCGCCGGGCCTGGAGCTGCGCGGCTATCACTGCCACCTGGGCTCGCCGATCTTCGAGCTGGAGCCGTACGCGCAGGCCGCCGACGTGATGATGGCCTTCGCCGAGCAGATGGTGGAGCGGCACCGCTTCGTGCCGCAGGAGTTCAGCCCCGGCGGCGGCTTCGCCGTGCAGTACCTCGCCGCCGAGCCGGCGCCCAGCGTCGCCGACTACGCCCGCGTGGTGATCGATTCGATCCGCTCCGCCTGCCGAAACCACCATCTGCCGCTGCCGGCGATCTCGATCGAGCCGGGCCGCTCGATCGTCGGCCGCGCCGGCGTGGCGCTCTACACCGCCGGGGCGCGCAAGGCGATCCCCGGTGTGCGCACGTACGTCTCCGTCGACGGCGGCATGGCGGACAACATCCGCCCCGCGATCTACGGCTCGCAGTACGAGGCGATCGTGGCGAACAAGCCGCTAGCCGCGCCGCAGGAGACGGTGACGATCGCCGGCAAGTACTGCGAGTCGGGCGATGTCCTGATCAAGGACATCGAGCTGCCGCTGCTGGAAGCGGGCGATGTGATCGCCATCCCCGCCTCGGGCGCTTACTGCCTCTCCATGGCCTCGAACTACAACCTGGCGCAGCGCCCCGCGATCGTGCTGGTGAAGGACGGCAGCGCCCGCCTGATTCGCCGCCGCGAGACGTACGACGACCTGATGCGGATGGACGTGTGGTAGGGGACGGGTGACAGGGAACGTGGAACACGGAACGGGGAACAGGGCGGCGGTGCGTGAACCGCACGCCGTGGCGATGTCGCGATCCGCAGAGCGCCGCGGCGAAGACGCCATGCCCGGACCTGGCTTCAGCCACGCGATACCCTCCATCCCGAACCCGGAGCCGTCGTCCTGGGGCCTGCTCGGGCAGGACGCCGAGGTGCGGGCGCTGGCGCGCGGCGTGGCGGAGGGGCAGCCGGCGCACGCCTATCTGTTCTCCGGGCCGGCGCAGGCGGGCAAGGGCACGCTGGCGCAGCGGCTGGCGCAGGCGCTCAACTGCGACGATCCGCGGCCGCTGCCGCCGGACGGCACGGCGCCCTGCGGCGTCTGCCGCCAGTGCCGCCAGATCGAAGCCGGCACACACCCCGATGTCACGGTGGTGACGCTCGGCGGTCTCTGCGCCCGTTCGGAGCACGACCACGGCAAGGACGGTTCCAAGGACATCCGTGTCTGCCAGGTGCGGGCGCTGGAGGAACGGATCAACCGCAGTCCGTTCCAGGGCCGCTGGCGCGTCGAGATCGTCGATCCGGCCGACACGCTCAACGCCGTCGCCGCCGACGCCTTCTTGAAGACGCTGGAGGAGCCGCCGGCCCGCGTCGTGCTGCTGCTGCTCACGGCGCGGGAAGAGGCGCTGCCGGAGACGGTGCGTTCGCGCCTGCGGCGCGTGGCCGTCCAGCCCGTGCCGGCCGAACCGCTGGCGGCATTCCTGGTGGATCGCGGCACGGAGCCGGGCGAAGCGGCGCTGCTGGCGCGGCTCTCGCGCGGCTGCACCGGCTGGGCGATCGCCGCCGCGGCCAACCGCACGCTGCTGGAGGAGCGCGCCCGCCGGCTGGACGCGATCGCCGCCCTCAGCGACGCGGGGCTGGCCGATCGCTTCGCCGCGGCGGCCCAACTGGCGCAGCGCTGGAGCAAGGACCGCGCCGGCGTGCTGGCCGAGCTGGACCTGTGGACGGAGTGGTGGCGCGACATCGCGCTTGGCGCTGCGGGCGCCGAGCGCGGTATCCTGAATGTGGACCGTCTCGATCGGATACGCGCTCTGGCCGCCGGCACGACGCCCATGGCAGTGGCGCGTGCTGCAGAGGCGGTGCGTGCGTGCCGCACGCACCTGGAAGAGAATGCCAACGCTCGCCTCGCGCTCGAAGTCATGATGCTGCGCGTGGCGGGCAGGGAACAGGGAACAGGGAACAGGGAATAGAGGATGGGCACCATGGCGTAGCGGTGCCGGTGCACACGCCGCACGGGCGACGAACAGGCGCCGCTGTATGGCTCCGCCGCCCCGTCGGATCGTCGCGGCGCTACGGCAACCGTCCCGTTCACCATTGCTCACGACCAATTGCCCGCTGCCCTCGACCCAGGCCGGAGGCCTGGATGGAAACCGCAGTTGTTGGCGTCCGCTTTCAAGAGGCGGGCAAGATCTACTATTTCGAGCCGGGCGGCTATCCAGACCTGACCGCCGGCGAGTCGGTCGTCGTCGAAACCAGCCGCGGCATCGAGTTGGGGCGCGTGGTGATTCCGCCCGGCCAGGTGCTGAACACCGAACTGACGGAACCGCTCAAGCCGATCCTGCGGCCGGGCACGCCGGAGGACATCGACCGCGCTGACCGGCTCAAAGTGCAGGCGCGGGAAGCTACCCAGCTCGCCCGTGGCCGCGCCGCGGCGCTGGGGCTGCCGATGAAAGTCGTCGCGGCGCAGTACACGCTCGACGGCTCACGCCTCACCGTCTTTTTCACGGCGGAGGATCGCGTCGATTTCCGTGAGCTGGTGCGTGACCTGGCCCAGCACGTGCATGTGCAGGTGCAACTGCGCCAGGTCGGCCCGCGCGATCAGGCCAAGCTGATCGGCGGCTACGGACGCTGCGGCCGGCGGCTCTGTTGCACCTCCTGGCTCACCGCCTTCCCCACGATCTCGATCAAGATGGCGAAAGAGCAGAACCTGCCGCTCAACCCCTCCAAGATCTCGGGCCAGTGCGGCCGGCTGCTCTGCTGCCTCTCCTACGAGAACGACATCTACAAGCAACTGCGCACCGAGCTGCCGAAGCCGGAGAGCTGGCTGAGCACGCCCTCCGGCAACGCCCGCGTGATGGCGGTGAACGCGATCAAGCAGATCGTCGTCCTGCAGATGGAGAACGCTCAGATCATCGAGATGACCGTCGCCCAGCTCGGCTTCTCGCTCGGCGTCGCGCGGCCGATCGCGCCGCCGCCGCGGCCCACAGCGCCGCCCGACGGGCGTAGCTGGATTGCGGCGCCAGCGGATGCTGCGGTCGAGCCCGTCCTGCCCGCTGACGGTGACGAGCACGTTCCGGGCGTCAACGGCCGCAGCGCCCCGCGCGGCCAGCCGAATCGCGTCGCCGCGGCGCGGGCGCCGGCCTCGGCAGCCACCCCGCCGCCGGCGGCAGAGCCGGTTCAGCCGGATGCGCCCGCCACGCCGGCACCTGCGGACGATGCGATGGAAACGCCCGGCGATGGCGCCCGCAAACGCCGGCGACGGCGCCGCCGCGGCGGCGGACATGCGTCCGGCGGTTAGCGCCGCGCGGCGGCCGCGTACACGCCAAACGCAACGACAGATGGCATACAAGCGACGCGAGCCGCTGCTGCTCGCGGTCTGCTGACCGCTCCTGGTGGTGGGCGATGCAGGTGCTGGGACTCGACCACGTACAACTGGCGATGCCGGCCGGCGCCGAGGCCGAGGCGCGCCGCTTCTACACGGGCGTGCTTGGCCTGGGCGAAGTGGCCAAGCCCCCGGCTCTGGCCGCACGCGGCGGTTGCTGGTTCGAGGCGCCGGGCGCGGTGGTGCATCTCGGTGTGGAAACGCCGTTCGCGCCCGCGTACAAGGCGCACCCGGCCTTTCTCGTCGCCGATCTCGCCGCCGCCCGCCGCGCCCTCGCCGTGGCCGGCGCCCCGATCGTGCTCGACGACTCGTTGCCCGACGTACGCCGCCTCTACACGGCTGATCCCTTCGGCAACCGCATCGAGCTGATCCAGCAAGGCGACGGCTTTTCAGGGCGCAGGGCGTAGGGGTGGTTGCGGCCGCCGCGCACCGCGGTCCAACCCTAGTGCTGCGTTCCTCAACGGGAGTACCCAAAGCGAGGGCGGTACAGGCGTGGCGTGGGCGGCGGCCGTCCCCACACCCACGGCTTCGCACGGGCGT
>DATGEL010000046.1 GCA_035310145.1 Dehalococcoidia bacterium | reverse complement strand
GCTGGTGATCATGTACCGCACCACGGGCGTGCTCAACCTGGCGATCGGCGAGACGTCGACGCTCGCCGCCTTCCTTGCCTGGACCCTGATCGTCTCGGCTGGTCTACCCTACTGGCTCGGCCTGATCCTCGCGGCCGGCGCCCTGGGGCTGGCGGGCGCGGCGCTAGAGGCCGGCGTGCTCAGCCGCCTGAGCGACCGCGACCCGCTGACGATGATCGTGATCACCGCCGGCCTGCTGAGCCTGGTGCGCGATTTCGACAGCGTCATCTGGGGCGACCGGCCGCGCGCCTTCCCCACGCCGTTTCACGGGCCGGTGGTTCACGGCTTCGGCATGTATTTCTCGCGGCCGCGTCTCGGCACGTTTCTCTCCGTGTGCGTCGCGATCGCCCTGCTCGTCTGGTTCTTCCAGCGCACGCGGCTGGGGCTGGCCCTGCGCGCGGCGGCGCAGCGGCCGGAAGCCGCCCTCCTCTGCGGCGTCCCCGTGCGGCGCATGCGGACGCTCGGTTGGGGCGTCGCCACGGCGCTGGGCGCCGTCGGCGGCATCCTGATCGCCAACATTATTTTGCTGGACACGCACATGCTGGAGGGCGGGCTGATCTACGCGCTTGCGGGCGCGGCGCTGGGTGGGCTCGACCAGCCGGCAGGCGCGATCGTCGGCGGGGTGGTCGTCGGCGTCATGGACGGCCTGGTGGGCAGCATCGGGCTGTTCAAGGAGATCCAGCTGCCGGTCGTGGTGCTGCTGGTGTTCATCGTCCTGACGGCGTGGCCGGACGGCTTGCTTGGCACGCGCGCCGTGCGCAGCATCTGATGCGCCCGCGCCGCTGCTGGGATCGGAGCGTGGGAGAACGGCGGAATGCGCCTGTTCATCGCCGTCTTCCTGCCGGAGTCCTGGCACACGGCGCTGGCGGCGCGTCAGGCCGAGCTGCGGGCGCGCCTGGGCACGGCGGCGCGGGCTCTGCGCTGGGTGCGGCCGGAGGGCAGCCACCTCACCCTGGTCTTTCTGGGTGAGACGGAGCAAGTGGAGCTCGCGGCGATCGAGGCGGCCATGCAGACGGCCGCCGGCGCGACGCGGCCGTTCGCATTGCGGCTCGGAACGATCGGAACCTTCGGCGGTGCGCGGCCGCGCGTGCTGCACGTGGGCGTCGATGGCGAGACCGCGGCGCTGGCGGCCTTGCAGGGCCGGCTGGCCGCCGCGCTGCAGCGTGTTGAGGAACGGCCATTTTCGCCCCACATCACGCTCGCCCGCGTGCCCCGGCCAGACCGTGCCACCGGCGAGGCGATCGCGCGGGCGCTTGCGGAGGGCGCCGCGGCCAGCGCTCCGCCGCTGGCGGTGGAGCGCATCAGCCTGATGCAGAGCGAGCTGCGGCCGGGCGGCGCCGTGTACACGGAGCGGCTCGCAGTGCTCCTTGCCGGGCCGCCATAATCGTCGGTGTCCGGGGCTTGGCAGGGCGCACAGCAATGGTATGATGAAGGTGACAGGCAACCGTTCTGCACCGCGGGCGCGGCAGCGCCCGGGGAGGGCAGTCGCCATGCGAGTGGTTTCCGGTCTGCAAGCGCCCCGAAGAGGCACCGTCGCACTGCGCGCGGTGCCTTTCGCGTTCTGCGGGGGCGCACGGCACTGGTGGTCGTTGGGCTGCTGCGCGGGGCAGCGGCCGTGTTCGAGGAGGCCGCAGTGAACTCCAGTCTGATCGGCAAGATTGAGAAGGCGAAACGGTATGCGCGGGAGAAGGATCGCTTCCATTTCAACAGCCTCTCCGTCCAGGTCAGCGGCGACAACGACTCGCACGAAGTGACCTTGCGCGAGGGCGCCTGGCACTGCGCTTGCGACTTCTTTGCCGGCTGGGCTGTCTGCAGTCATACGATGGCGATCGAGCGCATGCTGGACGGCATGCTGCCCAGGGAGGCGGTCGGCCAGGAGTTTGCCCGCGCCTGAGCCTGGGGGCAAGGTGTTGCCCCAGGCACGGAACTGCCGCAGAGTAGACGTGGCGGGGTGGCCGGCGGCGCCGCCTCGCCACGCGTCGTCTCGGCGACGATCGCACAGCCGCAGTTCGGAGGGGTTCACATGCTGCGCCGGTTGCTCTCCCGGCCCGTGATCGCGCTGTTCTCGTGTTTGATCGCGCTGACACCGGCGCTCGCCTACGCGGATCGGCCGGGGCAGGGGCAACCGTTCGGCATCGACTGGACGCCGATCGTCTTCTGGGTGCTGGTCGGCGGTGTGATGCTGGCGGGCCTGCTGCTCGGCCTGCTGATCGACTGGGGCAACCGCTAACCGTCTCCCCCCGCCCGTGGGCAAACGCCGCACACATCCCCGACAGGCGCGGCCGTCGCCTGGCTGCGCCCGCGGACGCGAAGCCGGCCGCCGCTGCTATACTCAGCTTGCGGGCATGCGAACGGTGAGGCGGATCATGACGACGGGACTGCGGCCGAAAGGGTCCGGGCACGACCAGCGCCGCTGCCGCTTCCTCTCGGCCAACCCGGCCTGCGACCGCGCCAGCATCCCCGAAGGTGTGGATCGCACGCGCCTGCCGCTCTTTCTCTGCTCGGCCAAGGGCGCCGATCGGCCGCTGATCACCACGATGCGCAAGTGCAAGTTCTGCCGCGAGACGAACCTCTGGTACCAGCCGCGCGAGGAGATGCCGCTTGCCGGCCCGGCCGAGGCGCCGCGTTGAACGCGATCGACGCGAGCGGTGTTGCGCTGAGCCTGCCGCGGCCGCCGCGGCGCATCGTCTCGCTCGTGCCGAGCCTGACGGAGGCGCTGTTCGCCTTCGGCGCGGGCGAGCGTGTGGCGGGCGTCACCCGCTTTTGCGAAGAGCCGGCAGCGGCCGTCGCCCTGTTGCCCAAAGTCGGCGGCACGAAGACGCCGGACCTTGCGGCGATCGCGGCGCTGCACCCCGATCTTGTCATCGCCAGCAGCGAGGAGAACCGGCGGGAGGACGTGGCCGCGCTGCGTCAGGCCGGCCTCGCCGTCTTCGTCACGCACTACGCGACGGTGGCCGCCGCGCTCGACGGGCTTGCGCTGCTTGCAGGCATGGTCGGCGCCGATCCGGGCAGCATCGACTGGCTGACCGAGGCGCGCGAGGTGGCCGCAGCCTGCACGGCGCGGCGCGGCGAGCCGGTGCGCTACTTCTGCCCGATCTGGCGACGGCCGTACATGGTGGCGCG
>DATGEL010000045.1 GCA_035310145.1 Dehalococcoidia bacterium | reverse complement strand
GGTGTCCTTGTCCAGCCGGTGCACGATGCCCGGCCGGCGCTCGCCGCCGATGCCGGAGAGGTCGTGGCAGTGCGCCAGCAGGGCGTGCACCAGCGTGCCGGTCTGATGGCCAGCGGAGGGATGCACGACGACGCCGGCCGGCTTGTTCAGCGCCAGCAGATCCGCGTCTTCGTACAGAATCGCGAGCGGCCGCGGCTCCGGCAGCAGCTCAGTCGGCGTGGGCGGAGACAGCACAACCCGCACCGCCTCTCCAACGCGCGGCTTCATGCCCGCCCGCGCCGCATGACCGCCAACCAGCACATGGCCCTGCTCGATCAGGCGTTGCGCAGCGCTGCGGGAGAGTTCAGGCAGGGAGCGCGCGAGAAGGAGGTCGAGTCGCTCGCCCGCCCGACCGGCGACCAGATCAAGGACACGCGGTCCGGCGGCTGGCGCCGCTGCCGCACCGGACGGTTGCTCAAGGCGTGCAGCGGACGTGGGGCCGGTCACCGCTGCTCGCGCTGCTGCTCACCGTCACGACCGTCGCGGAAGACGAGAAACCAGGCGAGCACGCACACACCCACGACAATGCAGGAGTCGGCGACGTTGAAGTACGGGTAATGCGGAAACTTGATGAAGTCCGTGACGCTGCCGAGCCGCACGCGGTCGCTGAGATTGCCGATGGCGCCGCCGAGCTGCATGCCGAAGGCCACGCGCAGCACCGGATGGTGAAAGGGCGGGTACAGGTAGTAGAGCACGATCGCGCCGAGCCCGATCAGGCTCGTGACGACGAGGAAGACGGTCTGATCCTGCAAGATGCCGAAGGCGGCGCCGGTGTTGGTTACGTGCGAGATGTGCACGAACCAACCGGAGGAGGGCCACGACTCGCCCATCTGCAGATGCGTGCGCACCAGGTGCTTGGAGAGCTGATCGGCCGCCAGCACAACGATCGCCACCAACGCCAGCAGCCACCACTGGCGCCCCCGCGCCGCGGCCGGGCGCACCGGGGAAGCCAGGGTACGATCGAGGTGGCCTTCAGCGATATCGCTCACCGGTCGAGCGTACCATTCATGCCGCCGCACGCCAACAATCGGCCGCCGGGCACCCTTCCGTGCAAGCGGCGCCAGTGCGGTCCGGCGCTGGCGAACAGGAGCCGGCGTCACAGGCGCCCGTGTCACCCGTGTCAGAGGAGGTATTTCCCCTCACGTTCGTGACGATGTAACGCCTTGACCCCTTCCAGAGACGATACCTATGATCGATTCGAGGCCGAAACACCGGCCTCGCACACAGGAGGCGGGCGTGGCGATCGACATTTTTGGGCGGCGTGAGAGGTCGGAGCGTGCCACGTACGGCGACCGCCTGCCGCCGGGCCAGCGGCTGACCGACGGCTGGCCGGTGCTGCACTACGGCGGCATCCCACGCTTCGACAAGGAGACCTGGCGCTTCGAGGTCGTCGGCCTGGTGGAAGAGAAGCTTTCGCTGAGCTACGACGAGCTGCGCGCCCTGCCCAACACGACAATTCACTGCGACATCCACTGCGTGACGCATTGGAGCAAGTTCGACAACGATTTCACCGGCGTCAAGCTCACGGACCTGATGCAGCACGTGCGTCTGAAGCCAGAAGCCATGCACGTGATGGTGCACTCCCACGGCGGCTACACGACGAACATCGCGATGGAAGAGCTGCTGGACGACGATGTGTTGCTCGCCTGGGCGCACAACGGCCAGGATCTCGAGCCGGAGCACGGCTGGCCGCTGCGCCTCGTGGTGCCAAAGCTCTACTTCTGGAAGAGCGCCAAGTGGGTGCGGGGCTTGCAGTTCATCGACCGCGAGCGCCCCGGCTTTTGGGAGACGTACGGGTACCACATCCACGGCGACCCGTGGCGCGAGGAGCGCTATTCGTAGCTTTGCGGCGACGCGCACAGCACCCGGGTCAAGGCGGGATGACGGGCAAGCTGCGTCATCCCGCCTCCGACTGACGGCCACTGCAACCCGGCAAGGCGCTCGCCTTATGCCGCGAGCCGGCCCAGCGCCACGAAGCGGTGCGTGTAGACGCCGTCGGGCACGCAGGTGAGCAGCGTGACGACCGGCGCCGTCGCCGTATCCATCACCCAGGTGTCCGTCGGCAGCACCACGTTCGTACCCGTGATCGTGTAGTGAAACCAGTTGCCGGCCGCCGTCTGCACGGAGACGCGGCTGCCGAGCTTGTTGGCGATCGCCGGCAGGTTGCGGAAAACGCTGCCCTCGCCCTTGACCGGGCTGCTAATGTGGCCGGCGAGCACCATGTTCCCGGGCGATCCGGGCAGCCCCGTGCCGATCAGGTGTCCGACCGCGTGGTCGGCCGTCTCCCAGACGAGTTGGCCCTTCTCCAACCGCGTGCCGACCTCGACCACGGGCACATCGCTCAGGCCGATCGACTCGATGCGCAGCCGCACCGGCCGCAGCTCGGGAGAGACGCTGGCGGCGCTGGGCGCAGGCGTCTGCGCCGCGAACACCGCCGGTTCGCTGCCGTCCGCCGGCGTGGGCGGCGCGGCGCTGGCCGTGGAGGGAGCGCCGCCGGGGCTGCCTGCCGGCGCAACGCTGGCCTGCGCGCCCGTGAGTACGGCGGGAGCCACAGGTGCACCGGGAATGGTCACGCTGCCGCGTCGCAGCGATCCGAGGTCGGCCTCCGCCTGGTGTCGGTAGATCTGGTACGCGGTCGCCGCGCCCACGAGCGAGCCGCCGGCCGCCAGCATCGCGTTGCCGAGATAGCGCCCCAAAAACACGCGCCGCGGCACCCGCCGCATCGCTCCGTCGGCCATCGTTACTCCACCACCCCACCCGCGTCCGATCCGTGACGTGCAGCCGGTTCTTCCGCCACAGACGCTCTGGTCTGCTGCTCCTCGATCACGGTCGGCCCTTCACCGGAGGAACGCGCCAACGGCACGCCGCGGCCGCGGCGCACGTCGAGCCAGGTGAGCGCGCCCGTCACCACGAGCAGCACTGCCGCGTACATCACCCAGGGCTGTGCGACCAGCCATTCTCCGCGGCGGCTGAGCAGGTAGCCCAAGCTAAGCCCGCCGGCGACGCCGGCGAGCGCACACAGCAGGGCGATCGAAAACAGGGAACGCAGGCGCTTCATACGCTGAGGGAATCCCGGCGTCGTGCCGCCAATACCAGTGTACACCGATTCAGATATCGGCTCAGGCCGGCGCAGGCTCGACGCCGGCGAGCGCCACGCCGGCAGGGGCCGCCTCCAGCTCGGCGCGCAGCCCGAGGTAGACGCCGGCCAGAACGACGATGCCGCCGGCGATGCGCAGCGGTCCAGGCAACTCTCCGAGGAAAAGCGCGGCGAGCACGGTCGCGATCACGGGTTCGCCCAACACGGCGATCGCGACAAACGGGGCGCTGAGGTAGCCCAGCGCCCAGTTGAGCGAGGAGTGGCCGAGCAACTGCGGCACCAGCGCCAGTAGCACGAACATCAGCCAGGTCTGCCCGTCAAAGCCGGAGAGTCGCTGCCGTCCGGCCAGGGCCGCGACGGTTAACGCGATGGCGGCGATGGGATAGACCGTGCCGATGTACGTCGTCACCGACGTGACAGCGCGCAACCGCCTTCCGAGCGCGAAATAGGCCCCGGCGAAGGCGGCGCCCGCCAAGGCCAGCAGATCGCCGGCCAGCGCCCGCCCGCCGCCCACATCGGCCGCGCCGATGATCAGGCCGCCAGCGAGGCATACGAGCATCGCCAGCACTGTTGCGCGGCTGACTCGCTCCCCGCGCAGCATGACAACGCCGGCGACGAACAGCGGCGACGTCGTGACCAGAGCGACGCTGCTGGACACGGTGGTCATCTCCAGCGAGGCGATCCAGGTCGCGAAGTGCAGCGCCAGACAGCCGCCGGAAAGCAGCAGCCAGCCCCAGTCCGCGCGGTGCAGGGCCGGCAGCTCGCGGCGGCCGCGCATGGGCAGCAGCGCGATCGTCGGCACAGAGGCGAACAGCAGCCGGTAGGCCGCGGTGCTGAGCGCCGGCGCGTCGGCCAGTCGCACGAAGAGCGCCGCCGCCGAAACCGCCAGCACGCCGGCGAACAGCACCCCCACAACCGCGGCGCGAGACCGTCCCATACGGGCATCATACCGGCGGCCGGCGCTGCGGGCATGGAGACCGGCAGCGAAACTGGCCCGCATCCCGGCGCCCCGCCGCGGGGAGCCGAGGCGCCGGCCGAAGCTCAGCGCGCCGCCGGTGCGGGCGTTGGTGTGTGCGCCGGGCCAGGTCGCGATGCGGGCGTGACCGTGCGCACCGGCGCCTGTCCCGTGATCGTTACGACCATCGCTCGCAGGCGGCCCTGCTCCGGCCGGCCGAGAATGATTACACGGGTGCCGCGCCGCAGCACCGTCTGCGGCTGGCGGGCGCGGTCGCGGCGGACGATCGTCGTGGCGTCGAAGGCCACCTGCACGAGCCTTCCGTCGCGCTGGCGCACGATCGCCTCGCGCCTGGCGGGCATCACCAGCGCGATCGTGCCGACGAGGTAGTGGCTCGTTTGCTTTGCCACGCTGGCCGGCGGTGTACTGCCGAGCTCGCCGGCGGGCGCGGGGCTGCCGGATGCATGCGTCATGCCCAGAAGCATGCCGCCGACCAGCACTGCCAGGGCAGCGATGAGGCTGCCCAGCTTCACGGCCATGCCGTGCCTGCCCGGCCACACCAAGCGGGTCATCAGCCGCCCCACTCCGGCAACGGACTCATCGTCCCGACCTTCAGGATGCGTCGGCCGAGGCAGCGGCCGGCGCTGAACCAGAGACCTTCAAGAGCAAACGCGTGGCCAGCGCGAGCAGCGCAAGATCGGCGGCCACCCCGATCAGGTGCAGCCACGGCACGGCATCGCGCACGGCGGCGAAGTAGATGCCGGGTGAGTCGGTCACGACCGAGATGTCGTGCAGGGCCATCGAAAGCAGCGCCCGCAGGCCGGACCGCTCCAACTCAATGCCGGTGAGAAAGGCCAGCACGGCCAGGGCGATCAGCGCCGCAACGTAGCCCGTTGCGAACAAGGCGCGCTGCCAGCGTTGCCAGCGCGCCACCTCGCCCTGCCGCGCCCGCGCCATCACCCGTGCGACGAAATCCGCCGGCGGCTCAGCACCCTCCAGCCGCGCATACAGCCGGTCGATCGGATCGCGTTCGTCGTCGTCGCTCACCGCGAGAAGCCTCCATCGATAGCACGCCCTGGCAACGCCGGCGGTTTCAGGGACCATGTTCGCTGGCTCGCCATTCCGTACCTCTTCTCCGCGTCATCCGTCCGCCCGCCTCTACAGGACGTCCAGGAGCCGGGTGCGCAGCAGCGCCTTGGCGCGGTGGAAATGCGTCTTTACCGTGTTCTCCGGCAGCGCCAGCGCCTGGGCAATCTCGGCAAAGCTGAGATCGCCGGTGTAGCGCATGGCGACCACCTGCCGGTAGCGCTCCGGCAGACCAAGCACCGCCTCATGCAAAATGCGCTGCAGGTCGGCGCGTTCGGCCAGTTCCTCCGGCAGCGGGTCCGAATCTGCCACGCGCTCGGCGATGCTGCCGTCTTCTGCTTCCGGGCCATCCACATCGGAGAAGAGCAGCGGCCGCTTGCGTTTGAGAAAGTCCAGGCACTTGTTCTTCGCGATCACGTAGAGCCAGGGCTTGAAGGGCAGGTCCGTGCGTGCAGCCGGCAGCGAGTTGTAGACCTGCACGAACACATCCTGCGCCACGTCGTCGGCGTCGGCGTAGCTGCACAGCATGCGGTAGACGAAATTGAAGATCGGCCGGCTGTAGCGCTGCACCAACTCTTCAAATGCCCCGATCTCGCCGCTGAGGAAGGCGGCGACCAACTCCTCGTCGGTGCGCGCGGAAAGAACGGAGGCTGCCTCGCTCATGACCGGCACTCCGCGCCGGCCAGGACAGGCCGTTCCGTAGCGTTCGCGGGCGAGCAGCGGTTGCCGCGGCGCGGCATTCCCGGCGCAACTCCTCGTCGTCGCTCACACGCGCGAGCAGGCTTCCGGGTTTCGTGCCGGCTGCCAGCGTCGATCACGTCGTGCCTGGATGCAAGGTCCAGGGCGCGCCGCGCCGCCTGTCACCCGCTGTGCGCGATGCGGCGCCGCGCTGGTATGCTGAGGCAGCAATTCAAGCACAGATCTCCCGGCGATCGCCGGGTATGGAGCAGTCACAATGGCAGCGGGATCGCGCAACAACCCGGATAACAAGGGCAAACAGGGCGATACAGGCATGGAGACGGTGCTCGTCTGCACGCCCACAAAGGGCGGCCTCGGCATGCGCAAGGTCTTCGTGCAGCGGCCGAAGGCGGGCAAGTAGGTGATCGCGCGCCGCTCGACCCGCCCGCCGGGGTCGCGGCTCGTTACCCGACCTGGGCTGACCGGCGAAGTTGAGCGCCGCCTGGCGCGTTCACGGCCGTGAGCGAGCGGGCCGCCGGCATCCTCCTGCATCCGACATCGCTGCCCGGCCCGCACGGCTGCGGCGACCTCGGCGACGCCGCCTACGGCTTCGTGGACTGGCTGGCCCGTGCACGTCAGCGGCTCTGGCAGATCCTGCCCCTTGGCCCCACCGGCTTCGGCAACTCGCCGTACGCCACCCGCTCCGCCTTTGCCGGCAACTGGTTGCTGATCTCACTCGAACGGCTGCGCGACGCGGGGCTGCTCGAAAACGCCGATCTCGACGGCGCCCCGGCGGCACAGGCAGACCGCGCCGACTTCGCCGCCGTGCTTCCCTGGAAGCAGGAGCGCCTGCGCCGCGCCTTCGCGCACTTTGAGGCCGGCGCCGGCGCCGAGCAACGCGAGCGGCTGCAAAGCTTCGCCGCGGCGCAGGCGCACTGGCTCGACGACTTTGCCTTGTTCATGGCCTTGCGATCCGCGCACCAGGATCAACCGTGGAGCGCGTGGCCCTCGGCGCTGCGCTCGCGTGACGCGGCGGCGCTGGCCGATGCAGAGCGAAGCCTGGCCAGCGAAGTCGCCTTCCAGCGCTTCGTGCAGTGGCAGTTCACCGAACGGTGGGGCGCGCTCAAGGCGTACGCCAATCAGCGCGGCGTGCGGGTGCTCGGCGATCTGCCGATCTTCGTGGCGCTGGACAGCGCCGATGTCTGGGCGCACCCTGAGCTGTTTCAGCTCGACGCCGCCGGCCGGCCGCTCGCCGTGGCCGGCGTGCCGCCCGACTACTTCTCAGCCACCGGGCAGCGCTGGGGCAACCCGCTATACCGCTGGGATGTGCTGGCGCAGACCGGCTACGCCTGGTGGATCGAGCGCTTCCGGCACGCTCTGACGCAGGCGGACCTCGTGCGCATCGACCACTTTCGCGGCTTCGAGGCGTATTGGGAGGTCCCTGCCGACGAGGCCACCGCGGTGAACGGCCGCTGGCAGCCGGGACCCGGTATCGCCTTGTTCGATGCCGTGCGGGCGGCGCTGGGCACGACGCCCTTCGTTGCCGAGGATCTCGGCGTGATCACCCCCGAAGTCGAGGCGCTGCGGCGCGCGGTCGGGGCGCCGGGCATGAAAGTGCTGCAGTTCGCCTTCGGCGACGACGCCACGAACCCCTATCTGCCGCACAACTACACCGCGAACGCCGTCGTCTACACGGGCACCCATGACAACGACACGAGCGCCGGCTGGTGGGCCGCGCTTGGGGAAGTGGAGCGCGACCGCGTGCGCCGCTACCTGGCGCGAGATGGCAGCGACCTGGCCCATGACCTGATTCGCCTGGCCTACAGCTCCGTGGCAGAGATGGCGATCGCACCGGCGCAAGACGTGCTGGGCCTGGGCAGCGAGGCGCGCATGAACCTGCCGGGCCGGGCGCAAGACAACTGGGCCTGGCGGCTGCTGCCGGGCGCCCTGCGCGACGACCATGCCGCCTGGCTAGCGGAGCTGGCGGACACGTACGGCCGGGCGCCACGGGAGGCGTAGACGCCGGCAACGAGCGTCAGGCGGCGGCGACCGCGGCGCCGCGCACTACAGCGCCGGCCTTCATCACGAAAGAAACATCGGCAAGCAGCGCCAGGTTCTCGATCGGGTTGCCGGGCACGGCGATAAGGTCGGCGGCAAGACCGGGCCGCAGCGCGCCCGCAAGCTGGCCGATACGCAGCGCCTCGGCCGCGCGGCTCGTCGCGGCGCGCAGGACGTCCGTGGGCGGCATGCCGGCCAGCGTCTGCAAGAGGGGCAGGACGCGCGGCAGGGTGTCGTGCGGCGTGTTGGGAATGCCGCAGTCGGTGCTGCTGATCAGGCGGGCGCCGGCCCGGTATAGCGCCGGCAGGCGCACGGCGGCGCTCTGGCGAAACGCCGCGGCCTGCGGGCTTTCCGTGAGCAAATTGGCCGAAAGCGTGGGCGAGACGTAGATCCCCTGCGCCACGATCGCCTCGATCGTGCGTTCGTCCAGGTCGAGGCCGCCGGGCTTCTGGAAGCTGCAATGCTCGAGCGTGTCCACGCCGGCGGCCACGGCCCGGCGCACGCCTTCGGTGCCGTGGCAGTGCGCGGCGATGCCGTGCTCCAGGCGATGCGCCTCTTCCGTCGCCGCGCGCAGCTCTTCGACCGTGTACTGCGCCTGGTACGGGTTCGAGCCCGGCGTCATATGGCCGCCGGTGGCGAAGATCTTGATCCAGTCGACACCGGCCTTGTGCTCGCGCCGCACGGCCCGGCGCAGCTCAAGGTCACCGTCGGCCTCGCCGCCCAGGAAGTGGCAGTGCCCGCCGGTGACGGTGATCGGCTTGCCCACGCACAGCAGGCGCGGCCCGGCGATCGTTCCCTCCTCGATCGCCCGCCGGACGTCGAGGTCGAGGTGCGAGCGGCAGCCGAGGTCGCGGGCCGTGGTGATGCCGGCGTTCAGCATCGCGGCGGCGTGGGCGGACATACGCAGCAGCGCATGGTTGTCGCTTTCGGCCAGTAGATGCGGCACTGGCTCGGCGCTGCCGTCGAAGATCAGGTGGACGTGGCAGTCGATCAAGCCCGGCAGCAACGTTGCGCCGGGGAGCTCGATCACCGGCACGCCCGCGGGCAGCGGCGTCGTCTGTTGCTGGCCGATGCGGGCGATGCGACCCGCCTCTATCAGCACGAGCGGCCGCCGCAGCAGCTCGTCGCTGGCGCCGTCGAACAGCAGCTCCGCCCGCACGGCCAGCGTGCCTGGATTCGCCATCTCCCTGTCACCTCGTCGCGCCGATCCGGCTCGCGGCCGGCCGCTCCGGCCATTCTGTGCCAGTCTTCCGCCGCGGGCCAGCGCCGCGAGCGTACGGCCCTATCGATTCGCGCGCAGGCCAAGGCTGTACGTCCGATCCGGGCCGGAGCCGGGCGGCAGGTCGGGCCCGCGTTCCCAGCCGGTAGACTCGTACAGATGGCAGGCTTCGCGGAACGCCGAGCGCGTCTCCAGCACCAGGCGGCGGTAGCCCAGCGCCCGTGCTTCCTCGACGGCACGCGCCAGCAGCGGCCTGCCGAAGCCCCGCCCCCGACAGCGCGCGTCCATGAAGAACTTGCTGAGATGGCCCGTCGCGGCGCCGTGCGGCGCGATCGCCAGCGAGCCGACCGCCACGCCGCCCAGCTCCACCACCAGCTCCAGCACTCGCGGGTCAGTCGCCGTGCCGAAGGCCATCACGTCGGCGTCGAGCCCGTCCGGCTCCGGCTCGATGCCGTAGGACCGCAGCGTGGCGAAGACAAACTCGCGCACCGCTGGGCCGTCCTTCGGCGTGGCGCGGCGGATGCGCATCAGTGGATCGGTCGCTTCGTTCCCCATCCCCTACCTCAAGTTGCCTTCGTGCCCAGAGCGGCCGGCCGCTAGGCGCTGAGCACGTCCAGCTCGCACTCGACGATCTCGACATCGGGGCGGGTGTGCTCGACAAACTCCACCATCGCCTGCAACTGCTGCTGTGCGTGTTGCCTGCTGTTGGAGACGCAGCAGAGGCCGATGCCCGCGAGCTGCCAGGCCTCCTGCTGATCGGTCTCGGCGACAGAAACGTTGAACTCGTTCGCAAGCCGCGCCAGCAGCGACTTGATCACCTGGCGCTTGCCCTTGAGCGAGTGATTTTCGGCCAGACGCAGCGTGAGATGGCAAACGCCAACATGCATCGTTGTCGCGGCTCGCTGAACTACCGTCCCCGGATTCCGGTCGTGTTTCCGGCCGGCCCCGCATACCGCGCAGTCAGCGTAGCGCAGGCGCGGCGTTCGGCGCATGGGGCTGCGAAGCGAGGTCCGCTGTCTGACCGCCCCGCTGCATGACGAAGGGCTGGTCGCGTGCGCACGAATGCCGGAGAATCGCGGCAGCGCGACCGGGCCGCCGGCCGCGTCCGCCCGGAGGCCGACGACTATGGACGCTGCCCTGCTGCCCGACTATGCCCTGCTCGACCGGCTCGGCGCCTCCGGGCAGATCTTCTACCCTCGCGACGACTGGAGTCCGCCGCCGCCTTCGGCGCGCGACGAACTGGTCACGGTCGCGGATGGCGTGCGCGTGGCCTGTCGCTTCCACCCGCTCGACCGCGCACTGCCGAGCCTGCTCTTCTTCCACGGCAACGGCGAAGTCGTGAGCGACTACGACGGCCTCCTCGATCTCTATCGGCAGGCCCGCGTCAATCTCTGGGTAGCCGACTATCGAGGTTACGGCGCCAGCGAGGGCCGGCCCAGCTTCGCCGCGCTGGTGAGCGACAGCCACGCCGTGCTCGACCGCTTCCACGCCGTGCTGGACGATTCGGGCTTCGTCGGGCCGCGCTTCGTCATGGGGCGCAGCCTGGGCGCCCACCCGGCCCTGGAGCTGGCCGCCCGCCGCGCCGATCGCCTGCGCGGACTGATCGTGGAGAGCGGCTCGGCGAACCTGGAGCGGCTGGCGCGGCGTCTGGCTTCGTCGGCGCCTCCGAAGGAGGTCGAGGAGCTGATCGCGCGACATCGGGCGAAGGTCGCGGCGATCGGCTTGCCGGCTCTGATCATCCACGGCGAGTACGATGAGCTGGTGCCCATGCAGGCGGCGCTGGAGCTTTACGACGCGCTCAAGGTCGAGCGCAAGGAGCTGGTGATCGTTCCCGGCGCTGGCCACAACGACCTGCTCTGGCTCGGCGCGCAGCAGTACATGGCCGCGCTCGGCCGCTTCGTCTCGGGGGGCATTGCATAGCCACGGGCATCGTGGGCAAAGCTCCGAAAGCACGCGTGCGGCTTGTCAGCGCACGCCGGCAGGCGGCACGATTGCTGGTGAACACCGCTTGCGCCGGGCATGAGGGCGGAGCGGCAGGGAGGAACCGATGACGAGCGCAACGGCGACCGACAGCGTAGTGCTTTTTGAGCGCAGGGGACGCGTGGGCCTGATCACGTTGAACCGCCCGGACCGGCTGAACGCCTGGAGCGGCGCGATGGGCGACGGCGTGCGCGAGGCGATCGGCGAGTGCAACGACGACGCGGGAATAGGCGCGATCGTGATCACCGGCGCCGGGCGCGGCTTTTGCGCCGGCGCCGATCTGCGCCCCGATCCGAACGCACCGCCGCGCGCGCGCCGCGGTGCGGAAGAGCCGTACTCGATCTTCCTGCAACGCTCGAAGCCGGTGATCGCCGCGATCAACGGCCCCGCGATCGGCGTCGGTCTGACGCTGCCGCTCGCCTGCGACGTGCGCATCGCCTCGGAGCGGGCGCGGCTTTCGATGCGTTTCGTGCGCATCGGCCTCACACCGGAGCTGGGCTCAACCTACCACCTGCCGCAGATCGCCGGCCTCGGCTTCGCCGCCGAGCTGATTCTCACCGGCCGCATCATCGACGCGGCCGAGGCGCTGCGCATGGGCGTCGTCAACCGCGTGGTGCCGCACGATGAGCTGGTCGAGACGGCGCTGGCGCTGGGGGAGGAGATCGCCTTCAATCCCGAGGAGCAGGTGCGCTGGGCTAAGCGGTTGCTCTACGCCAACGCCGCCAACGACAACGTCTTCTCTGTGCTCGACGCCGAAGACCAGATCTTCGGCGAGGCGCGGCGCTCGGCCGCCTTCGCGGAGGCGGGCCGCGCCTTCGCCGAGAAGCGCGAGCCCAACTTCCACGGCTGAGCCGACTGCCGCCGGGTCACGCAGCCGTACGACAGCCGCCGCCGGGCCGGTCCGCGCCCCTCAATGGCGCGGCGCGCCGTCCGGCATGCCCTTGAGCGCGCCGAGCTGGCGCAGCAGGCCGATCATGTTGAAGCGCGTCCACTGTTCCACGATGCGCCCGTTCTCGAAGCGGCGCATGGCAAAGCCGTCCCATTCGGCCACCCGGCCCGTCGGCGCCAGGCCGGCGAAGGCGCCGGTGTGCGTACCTCTGGAGACCAGCCGCGCCACGACCAGATCGCCCTCCGCAACAATGCTCTGCACCTGCACATGCAGGTCGGGAAAACGTGTACGCATCTCGCGCACGTGCGCCTTCACGCTCTCCGGCCCGCGGCCACGCTCGGGGTGGCCGGCGTCGACGAACGACGCGGCGTACGCTTCGTCGATCACGCCGAGCCGTCCCTCGCTCTCCGCCTCGTCGTGGATGCGTCGCACCAGCTCCTTCATCGCCGCGATGGTCCGAGCCGAGCCATCATTGTTCACAGCCGCAGCCTCTCGCGGGTGAGTGCGCGGAACAGCAGCAGGGTGAAAGAGGCGACGGCGAGCAGCAGCACCGACAGCGCCAGCGCGGTGTAGAGGTTGGCCTCCATCGCCGTCATGATCGCCAGCGACAGCGTCTGCGTGCTGCCGCGCAGGTTGCCGGCGAACAGCATCGTCGCGCCGAACTCCGACAG